>JBMFUH010000406.1:0-6288 GCA_049966735.1 Isosphaeraceae bacterium | reverse complement strand
GATTGAATGGACTGGTGGGTGAATCGCGGTAGTGTTATTCAGACAAGCTCCTAGCACAAAAAGGAGTCGGGCAGATTGTTTTTCGCCAAGGAACGAAAACCGCGCGCGCCGAAGGCTTCGGTTTTCGATTATAGAAGATGACGGAGGGGGTCAGTCGCGCCGTGTATCATTCTCCGCCCCAGGATGATCCGGCGCGACACCCCCGCCTGTCTTCTCGGATCCAAACGCTCTCCCGCCCAAGACATCTCCACAACTCGCACGCGTGCATCAGCACGTGTTGCCCTCTTGGTTTTCCTGCTCCTCTCTTCCCAGTCACCTTACCCGTGAAAGCTGTCTCTGGGGGCGTCCGACAGCCACTTCCCGAAAACCCCGGGCCTCTCGCGACGTCCGATGATCGTTGAATTTGCTGCCAGAAAAAACTTCGGGTCCGTTTGGCTCCAAAGTTGCATGTCGGCAATCGGGACATCCTCGCGTACCGCGTTGGCCGATTTCAACCCTCGCCTTCTCCCTGGGCCTGCTGACATCATGCATCAGCCAACTGGACATGCAATGCAACGTCGTCGCCGGCCCGAGATCATGGATCAGCCAAACCTGGACAGGGACGAGCACGTGCGGGCGCTCGTTGGATTGCATCGAATCAATGTCCTGAGCCGGACCGCATCGATTCTCTGGCCTGAGATTGCTCGGCTGGCCGGTGCACGAACGAGAACGGGAAAACCATTGCGAATCCTTGATGTCGCCACGGGAGGAGGTGACACGCCGCTCGCGCTTGCCCGACGCGCGCAGCGGGTCGGCCTCCCGGTCGAGATCGATGGTTGCGACATCAGTGCCCAGGCCATTGATTACGCCCGCTCGAAAGCCGAGACGACAGGGACTCCGGTGAGATTCTTTCAACACAACGCGCTCGACGAGAGGCTGCCAGCAGGGTACGACGTCATCTGCTGCTCCTTGTTCCTGCACCATCTTGCGGAGGATGAGGCGATCGGCCTCCTGAAACAGATGGCGAGCGCGGCCGGTTCCCTGGTCCTGGTTGACGATCTCATCAGGAGCCGGCAAGGATATCTCCTGGCCGTGATCGCCTGTCATGTGTTGTCGCGATCACGAATCGTGCGCAACGATGGGCCGGTGTCGGTCGCGGCGGCGTACACGCCGGACGAGGCGCTGGCCCTCGCCGAGCGGGCGGGGCTCTCGGGTGCCGTGCTCAAGCGTCACTGGCCGCGGCGATTCCTGGTAAGCTGGAGCGCGCAATGACCGAGTCCGACGCGACCCTCGAACAAGCCGGCCGCGGCGTCTGGGACGTCATCATCGTGGGAGCGGGGCCGGCGGGGGCGTTGGCGGCGCGGCAGCTTGCGAAGCTGGGCCTCCGGACGATGCTGCTGGACCGCCGCTCCTGGCCTCGAACGAAGGTCTGTGGCGCGTGCCTGAATCTCGTGGCTCTGGATGTCCTCAAGTCTGCGGGCATGGAAGATGTTGTGAGCGGGCACCAGGGAATCACCTTGAAAGCACTCAAACTGAGCATGGCCGGCCGCACCGCGGAGTTTTCCCTGCCGGGAGGAAAGGCGATCTCGCGCGCATGTCTGGATGCGGCCCTGGTTGACGCGGCCGCGCGAGCCGGAGCGGTTTTCCTTCCTCGAACTCGCGGTCTGGTCGGAGCGACGGAGGAAGAGGCTCGCCGCGTCGACCTGATACAGCCTTGCCGCAAAGTCACGGCGCGGGCGCGGGTGGTGCTTGTCGCCACAGGGTTAGGGCAAACATACTTCGAGGATGAGTCGGTTGTCCGCAGCGATCCCGTGCGGGGCTCGCGAATCGGTGCCGGATGCATCATCCATCATTTTCCTGATTGTTACGAAGAGGGGATCGTTTACATGGCCGTGGGAAGAACGGGTTACCTGGGGATGGTGCGCATCGAGGATGGTAAGCTGAACGTGGCGGCGGCATTCGACGTGAATTACGTTAAGGATTGTGGCGACCTGGGAACCGCCGCCGAGAGAATCTTGGCTTGCTCGACGTTTCCCCCCGCCCCGGCTCTTCGTCACGCCCGCTGGCAAGGCACTCCTCTGCTCACCAGGCGAACCCGACCCATCGCTGGCGAACGGTTTTTTCTGATCGGCGACGCAACCGGATACGTCGAGCCATTCACCGGGGAAGGCATGGCCTGGGCCTTGTTGACGGGTCGGGCCGTCGCTCCCTTGGCCGAGCAGGGAGTTGACCGGTGGAATCCCGCGTTGCCCCGAGTCTGGACATCGCTCCATCACCGGCTGCTGGCGAACAAGCAATCGTTCTGCCGGGGGGTGTCCATGCTGCTGCGCCATCCGGGACTTGCCCGGACTGCCTTGGGAGTCGCCAGCCGGGTCCCGCGCCTGGCTCAGGCCCTGATCCAGCACGTCAATACTTATCACCAACACACGCATATGAGTTAACGCATGACAACCAGCATCGTCGGGATCGGCACGGCCCTACCGCCCCATCGGATCGCTCAGGCCGACGCGGCCGAGATTGCAAAAGGGTTTGCCTGCTCCACCTCCGCTGAGGAGAAGCTGCTCCGGACGCTCTACCGCCGGGCCGGGGTCGGGGGCCGCAATTGCGTGGTGCTGACCGCGTCGGACGGGCCGCTCGAGAACCGTCAACCGTTCTACGGGCCCGTGCCGCCCACGACCCAGGCTCGAATGCGGAAATACGAAGCCGAGGCGGGCTCGCTCGCTCGCGCCGCGGTCGAGACGGCCCTGCATGAAGCCAGCGTGGCCCCCGCCAAGGTGACCCACCTGGTGACAGTCTCATGCAGTGGTTTTTATGCGCCGGGATTTGATATCTCTCTGATCAATGAAATTCCTTTATCGCGCAACGTGGCCAGAACGCAGATCGGCTTCATGGGCTGCCAGGGGGCCTTGAACGGCCTGCGCGTGGCGGGGGCGTTCGTCGCGGCGGATCCCTCGGCTTGCGTGGTGCTCTGCGCCCTGGAACTTTGCAGCCTGCACCATCAGTACGGCTGGGACGCGGACAGGATCGTCAGCAATGCGCTCTTCGGCGACGGCGCCGCCGCCGCGGTGCTCACATCCTCAAAAGTCTCGAGCCGGGATCGGTATCGGCTCGTCGCGTCCGGATCGATCGTGGTCGCGGAATCGGCGGACGCCATGTCGTGGCGAATTGGCGATCAAGGGTTTGAGATGACGCTTTCCACTCGGGTTCCCGCGCTGATCTACGAGCACCTCGGCGGCTGGCTCAGATCGTGGCTGGCCGGGCGGAACGTCGCGATGGCGGATGTTGGTTCCTGGGCGGTTCATCCCGGAGGACCGCGGATCCTGGCCGCCGTCGCCGAGGCGCTCGAGCTGCCGCGCGCGACCCTCGAGGTGTCCCACCAAGTCCTGGCCGACCAGGGCAACATGTCTTCTCCCACGATCCTTTTCATCCTCGACCGCCTCGACAAGGCAGGCGCCCCCAGGCCTTGCGTGGCGCTCGCATTCGGGCCGGGCCTGACGATCGAGGCAGCACTTCTCCACTGAACGGGACGGGATCACCTCGCCCATCGAGCGCGCTGCCGCTGGTCCGGCCCGCGCGATCTTGCAGGCTCGTTCATGAAGGAAGTCCCAGACTCCGCCAGGCCGCGGGCCCATCAGACGTGAAAACCGGGCCACCATTCCCTGGCGACCGGTTTGACGATACACTCGTTGAGAAAAGGTACTCGTTGCAGTCAATCCTCAGAGCCTCCCGTTGCGCGATGGAGAGGTCAGACAGCCTGAATGGTCCGGGACGGGGCCGCCCCGGATCGTGTCAGGAAGTTCGTCGGCTGATTCCTCGTCTTGCTTCTGGTGATCGGAGAAACGCGAGATGATCGTCGGCGTGCCTCGCGAACGTTACCCGGGCGAGCGGCGGGTCGCTCTGGTGCCCAGCGTGATTCCCGGACTGCTCAAGGAGGGATTGCAGGTTGTCGTGGAACCGGGCGCGGGCAGCGAGGCTGGCTATCCCGACGCGGAGTACACCAATCGAGGAGCCAGAATCGCCGCGGACCGTGCCGAAGTGTTTGCCGCCGCGGACATCATCGTCCAGGTTCTCTGCCACGGCTCGAACGATCGGACGGGCAGCGAAGACCTGCCGTTTCTTCGTCCCGATCAGGTCCTGATCGGCTTTCTGCGTCCGCTGGGCGCGCTGGAGACCATCGAGGCAATTGCCGCCAGGCAGGTCTCGTCGTTCGCGGTCGAGTTGATGCCCCGCACCACGCGGGCCCAGAGCATGGACGCGTTGTCGTCGATGGCGACCATTTGCGGCTACAAGGCGGTCGTCCTCGCCGCCGACACCCTCCCGCGGCTCTTTCCCATGCTGACGACGGCGGCCGGGACCATCACCCCGGCGCGGGTGCTCGTGATCGGTGCGGGGGTGGCCGGTCTCCAGGCCATCGCCACGTCCCGCCGGCTGGGCGCGGTGACCTCCGCCTACGATCTCCGGCCGGCCGCCAAGGAACAGGTCCAGAGCCTGGGCGGACGCTTCGTGGAACTGCCCGTCGAAGCCAAGGACGCTCAGGATGCACGCGGTTACGCGAAAGCACAGGATGATGCCTTTTACCAGCGCCAGCGCGAGCTGCTGGGCAAGGTGGTCGCGGAAAGCGACGTCGTCGTCACCGCCGCGGTCATTCCCGGCAAGACGTCTCCCGTGCTGGTCACCGCCGAGATGGTGGCCCACATGGCCCCGGGCTCGGTGATCGTGGATCTTGCCGCCGAACGGGGAGGCAACTGCGAGCTGACGCGGGGAGGCGGCATCGTCGTCGAGCACGGCGTCACGATCATCGGCTGGTACAACCTCGCGAGCACCGTCCCCTACCACGCCAGCCAGATGTACTCCCGAAACATGAGCGCATTCTTGATTCATCTGGCCAAGGGTGGCAAATTGAACGTGAATTTGAACGATGAGATCATCCGCGACACGCTGCTGACCCGCGGGGGCAGCGTGGTCAACGCCCGGGTGCGTGAGTTCTTCTCGCTCCCCGCGATCTCGAGCGAGACCAAGGGGGAGGAACAGTGAAACTTGACATCATGACCAGCCTTTACGTCTTCATGCTTGCTGGGTTCATCGGTTTCGAGGTGATCCGCAGAATCACTCCCTTGCTGCATACGCCCCTCATGTCGCTGACCAACGCTCTGGACGCCATCGCCGTGGTCGGGGCCATCGTCCTGGCCGGCGAGGAGAAGAGCACCCTGGCGATGGTCCTCGGCTTCCTCGCGATCGTCGCCGCGATGAGCAACGTCGTGGGCGGGTTTCTGATCACCGACCGCATGCTCGGAATGTTCAAGACCAGCGCACCGCAGAGACAAGGACAGCCATGAACGGCAGCGAACAGCTCATCGAAATCGCGTACTTCCTTGCCACGGGCCTCTTCATTCTCTCCTTGAAATGGATGAGCTCGCCGAGCACCGCCCGGCGGGGTGTGCGGGCGGGAGAACTGGGCATGGCCCTGGCCATCTGCGGGACCCTCCTGCATCATGGCATCGTCAGCTACACGGGAATTATCATCGCGCTGGTGCTGGGCACGATCATCGGCGTGCCCCTGGGACTCGTGCGGATGACGGCGGTCCCACAACGGACCGCGCTGTCGCATGCCTTCGGCGCGTTCTGCGTCACGCTGGTCGGCACCGCGGAATACTACCTGCACGTGCCCGAGGTCCCGCGCTTCCTGATGACCGTGCTGTCGCTCGAGGTCATTCTCGGCTCCCTCACGTTCACCGGCAGCCTGATGGCCGCCGGCAAGCTCCAGGAGATCTTGCCCCAGCGGCCGATCACCTATCGGGGCCAGAACTACGCGAACCTCGGCCTCCTGGCCCTGGCCGTGCTGTTGGCGACCTTCCTCGTCCTCCATCCGGCTCAGAGCTGGCTTTTCCCGTTGATCGTCCTGATCGCCCTCTGCTTCGGCGTGCTGATGATCATTCCGATCGGCGGGGCCGACATGCCGACCGTCATCTCGCTCCTTAACGCCTACGCCGGCCTTTCCGCCGCCGCCATGGGATTCGTGCTGGACAGCAAGCTCCTGATCATCGCCGGCGCGCTCGACGGCGCATCAGGCTTCATCCTTTCTGTGAACATGTCGAAGGCCATGAATCGCTCGTTCACCAACGTCCTCTTCGGCGCCTTCGGCCAGGAGCAGGCAAGCGCCGGCGGCGGCCAGGAAGCGCGGCCGGTGAAGAGCGCGACCGCGGAAGAGGCGGCCGCCATCCTCGCCGCGGCCAACAAGGTCGTGATCGTACCCGGCTACGGCATGGCCGTCGCCCAGGCGCAGCACAAGGTGCGCGAACTCTTCGACGC
>JBMFUH010000405.1:0-6300 GCA_049966735.1 Isosphaeraceae bacterium | reverse complement strand
TCAATACTTCGCCAGGTCCTTTTCCGCCTTGGCGGGATTGATCTTGCCCACGGCCTGGGCCGCACCGTCAAGCATGAACTTGAGTTCGCTGGCGACGGCGATGAACTGGAATCCCTGCTCGGCGCGGCGGAGAGCGTCTTCGGCCGTGAGCACGTGGATCCCGCAGGGGACCTTGTGCCGCTGGGCCGCCGCGAGGATGCGCGCCAGCGTCTTCTCGAACTCCTCCTTCGACGGCATCGTGCCATCGGCCGAGCGCATCGAATAGGTCAGGTCGTTGGGGCCGATGAAGATGGCGTCGATGCCCGGAACGGCGTAGATCTCGTCAGCGACCTCGACGGCCCGGATGTGCTCGGTCTGGATCACCACGAGGATCTCGTCGTCGGCATGGCGATAGTATTCCTCGGCCGTGGCCCCATAGTTGAGGGCGTGGAAACCGCCGCCGATGGAGCGATTGCCGCGCGGTGCGTACTTGGTGGCCGCGACGATGGTCCGGGCCTCGGCGGCATCCATGACCATCGGCGCGACGATCCCCATGGCGCCGCTGTCCAGCACCATCTTGATCCACTCGTGCTTGCCGGTAGGCACACGAGCCAACGGCACGCAACCAGCGTCGGCGATCGCGCCGAAGATCGTCGCCGCGGTGCCCATGTCGGTCGGCGAATGCTCCAGGTCGAGCGTGAGCCAGGGAAAACCCGCGCGGGCCATGTATCGCGCCGCGGACACACTTGCCAGGGACAACCAGGTGCCGATCTGCGGCTTGCCCGCGCGCAACGCGCGGATGACGGGATTCGTCTTCACCGAAAGTTCCTTCCGATATCAAAGGCGAATTCAGAAACAAGGGAAACAACCACGAAGCTCACGAATCAGAAAATGTATCAAACATTCATCAAACGAGGCGATCGTATTTCAACTCCTGGTGCGACCCGTGGAGGAGATAACCACGAATCTTACGAAGCTCACGAATCAGAAGACTCTTCAAACTTTCATCAAACGATGCGCTCGCATCGCGCCCGACATAATCTCCATTGTCCGCCTCTTCGCTCACCTGCATGACTTGATTCGTCTGATTCGTGGTTCCAAACTCTTCCCCTGATCATACGACCGGCAGCTTCCAGGGATCGCGGTAAGGCCGGGACAACATCTTGGCTGCCTCGTCATCGCCGATGATCTGCTCGGTCCGGGGGTCCCACCGCAGCGTCTTACGGCCCAGCCGCATGGCGATATTTCCTAGGTGGCAGATGGTGATCGACCGGTGGGCGACCTCCACCGGCGCGGCGGTCGGGCCGCGGGAGATCACGCAGTCGATGAATTTGCGGAAGTGATTGTCGCTCCTGTAGAGGTGAATCTCGTTCGGGCCGATCTTCGAGTCGAGAACCGTCTTCGGGTTGGCCGTGAGCTTGCCGCGGTCCACGTAAATCGTCCCCTTCGTCCCCTCGAACGTGACCCCCATCTTGTTCGTGTTCGAGACGATCATCGAGACGCCATTCTCGTAAACGGCCTCGAACGAGTACTCCGTCGCGGTGTTCCAGAGCGGGTCGGGCGGAAAAACGCCCTTGACGTTGCGGAACTCGATCGGGCCGGTCATCTCGGTACCCATCCCCCACTGGGCGCAGTCGGGGTGGTGTCCGCCCCAGTCGGTCACCTGGCCTCCCGAGTAGTCGTAGATCCAGCGGAAGTTGACATGGCAACGGGCCGGAGCGTACGGAGCGAAAGGCGCGGGACCCAGCCAGATGTTGTACTCGAAGCCCGCCGGAACCGGCTCCGGCTTCTTGCGATCGCCGGTCTTGGCGTAATCGCTCCGGCCGGCGGGCAAACCGACCAGAACCCGCTTCAGATCGCCGATCCGGCCATTCCGGACCAGCTCGCAGGCGCGGCGGAAGCGATGGTCCGAGCGCTGCTGACTGCCTGTCTGGAAGACGACTCGGCACTTGTTCACCGCGTAGCTCATGGCACGCCCCTCGGCGACCGTCAGCGACAGCGGCTTCTGGCAGTAGATGTCCTTCCGGGCCAAACACGCCTCAAGCGCCGGGATCGCGTGCCAGTGGTCGGGCGTGCAGACCTCCACGGCATCGATGTCCTTCCGCCCCAGGATTTCGCGGTAGTCGACATAGGTCTGGCAGCCGCGATGGTTCCCCGATGGCCTGTGCTCGGCGTAGTGCTTCTCCACGAGTCGCCGCGCCGGCTCGCGTCCGCCGACCTTACCATCCCAGTACCCCGCGCTTTCCCGGTTCACGTCGCAGACGGCGACGATCTGAACCCGTTCGTCCCGGAGGAACGAATGGAGATCGTTGAACCCCTGGTTCCCCGTGCCGATCACGGCCAGGGTCACGCGATTGCTGGGAGCGACCGCGCCAGCCCGCCCCAGCGCGGAGGCCGGGACGATGGCGGGAAAGCCGATCCCCGCCGACAGCCCGCCCAGGCTGGTCTGCAGAAAGCCGCGACGACTCGATTGCAGCCGTGGAAGCCGGTTCTGATTCATCGGTATGACTCGCAGGTGCAAGAGGAAGGATGTCCAGAGGCATCGTTCGTGGCGCCGTGGTCATCATGTTACCACAGAGCCAACCCGGTCCCAACGCTCCGGATTTCCCCCTGGTGGAAAAGACGGCCCTCGTCTTGGGCTGGAAAAGACACGCCTTCCGGAGGAAAATCAACCACGGAATCGTGCACACGACGAAGGACACGGTACAGGGCCTTGAGATTCACCCCATGCGCGTCAGTCTGATCACGGAGACGTACTTTCCCCAGGTCAACGGCGTCTCCCGGACGCTCGGCGAGTTGGTCCGCCATCTCAGCGAGCGCGGGGACGTGGTCCAGTTGATCCACCCCCATTACGGCCAGCCGCCGGCGGACGATCAGGTTCATCTGGTCCGCTCGATCAATCTTCCTTTCTATAAGGAGCTGTACCTTCCCTTGCCCCCCTTCGGCGCGGTCCGCCGGGCGCTCGACGCCTTCCGCCCCAACCTCGTTCACATCGCCACTGAGGCCACGCTGGGCCTGAGCCTGCTGCGGCACGTCCTGGCGCGGAAGATCCCCACCGTTTCCAGCTTTCATACCAACTTCGACCAGTACAGCCGGCACTATCGCGTGGGCTGGGCCAAGGGGACGATCTGGCGCTACCTGCGCTGGTTTCACAACCGGACCAGGGAAACGTACGTGCCATCCCGCACGACGATCCAGGGCCTGGAAAAGCTCGGTTTTGAGCGGCTGGTCCTCTGGCCCCGCGGCGTCGACAGCACACTGTTCCGTCCCGATCGACCGGGACGCGAGGAGATCCGCCAGCGGCTGGGCTGGGGCCCCGACGACCTGGTGATCAGCTACGTGAGCCGCCTGGCCCCCGAGAAGAATGTCTCCCACCTGGCCGATGCGCTGGCGATCGTGGCCGCCCGCCGGCCGGACGTGCGCATCCTCTTCGTGGGCGACGGTCCCTCGCGCGGTGAGCTCGAGCGGCGGATTGGTTCCCTGGCGCACTTTGCCGGCTACCGGTCAGGCGAGGACCTCGCCGACCACTACGCCGCCGGAGACATCTTCGCCTTCTCCAGCCTGACCGAGACGTTCGGCAACGTGGTTCTGGAGGCGATGGCCTCGGGCATGCCCGTCGTCGCCCTCCGGGCCGGCGGCGTCGGCGATACGGTCCGGGACGAGACGACCGGTCTGCTCGTCGAGCCCACCGATCCTCCCGAACGGTTCGCCGAGGCATTGCTTTCACTTGTCGATCAGCCCGAGCGGAGGCGCGGGATGGCCGAGGCCGCGCGGGCCTACGCCCGAAGCCAGAGCTGGGACGCCATCATGGGCGCTCTCCGCGAGCGCTACGAGTTTGCCATCGCCGGCGAACTCGACGCGGCCCCCGCGCTTTCATGATCGTGGCGTGATCCGCTCCGGCGGGAAGTTCTCGAACGCCGCGAAGTGCTCACGATCAACCCAGAGGCCCAGCCCGTTCACACTCGGCACCAGCCGCGACGGCACGTAACGCTCGAACAGGAATGCCCGCAGCTCGGGAAACGGCTTGTAACCGGCGAAGATCAGGGCAGGGGGCCTCTGACGAAGCGTGCGCATGATCTCGGCGATCCGCGGTTTGATCAGCGGATGATTCCGCTCCGCCTGATCGCGCAGCAGATTGTCGACGAAGAAGTGCCGCGTCACGCCGTCGAGCTTGCCGTAAAAGTGCAGCGGGCTCTGCCAGCCCCAGACGTAGAGACGCGGGTCGTTCCATACCGACGAACGCCGGGCCAGTTCATGTCCCAGAGACCGCAGTGCAACCCACTGCCCGCCCCCCTTGTAACGTACGGTCAGCTCTTGCGGCGGGACCAGCAGATATGATCGGATCTGGATGACGATTGTGCCGCCGATCGCGAGAACCAGCGCAAAAGAGATGAGAGACGCCAGGGCAATGGCCCCCGGTCTTGGCTTGCCCTTTCGGACACCGATCAGAACCGCAAGGCGATCGGCCAGCGCAATAGCGACGACGAGCGCGATTCCCGGCGTCGGCAACAGATAGTAATGCTGCCAGTAAAGTCCGGGCAAGACAACCTGCAACGCCGCGGCGATCGTCCAGGCCGCAACTAGCCCGCGCCCTGCCGCCCTACCGCGAGCCAGAAGCAGATACGTCACACACGGAACCGCGGCCAGCCAGAGAGGCCATGAGCCCGTCCCCCACCACACGAGATAGTTCGTCGAACCGAACGGCCAGGGAAGCCGGCCGCCGGGATCGGCATTGCCGGTGAGCCACCGGAAGAGAGCCGACGGAGCGCCCGGCTCGGGCAGCGTGTCGGTCGCGAGCGCCCGGCCGTAGCGCACAATATCTTCGTAGGCGTCTGGCCCCGCGCCCCGAGCGATGAGGACCAGCGCGGTCAGGCCGAGCACAAGCCCCAGCCCGATTGCGAGACCGAACAGATCGCCGAGCCGGGCCTTCACGCCTCGAGGTTCCGGAGTTGCCTCGTCCCCTCGCCGAAACAGGATTGCCACCAGATACACGATCAACGGCAAGATCGCCACCTGCTTGACGAGCGCGGCCGCACCCAGACAGGCCCCGGCTGCCGCAAACGGCCAGCGGCGTCCCCTGTTCCATCCCAAGATGAGGAAGGCCAGGGACGCCACCGAAAAGAGATTCATGAAATGTTCCATATTCGATCCGTTGCCGAAGAGGTACGGATCGGTGCTGAGCAAGGCGTAGAGCAACGGTGCCAGGCAGGAGGCCAGCGAGCCAGCGAGCTTCCAGCCAATCCAGAAAAGCAAGACGAGGGTCAAGGCCACAAGCGGCATCGGCATCAGGCGAATCGCCAGCTCGTTGTACCCTCCGATCAGCACCGCGAGCGCATAGAGCCAGTAACCCAGAGGGGGCTTGTTCTCCGTGAGGTCGCGGTACATCACGTCTCCTTTGAGCAAGCGATGGCCGATGTAGGCGTAGGCCGCCTCGTCGCAATCGAGCGGTTCCGACGCTCCCGTGGCCGCCGGCCAGAGCGGGACGCCGGTCGCCTGAGTGATCGTCGGAGCGAATGTCGCCGCGCGATACCAGACGTCCAGCAGCAGGATCAATAGCAGAACGATGATCGACCAGCGTGGCGGCGCTGCCGTCTTGCTCGAGCCTGCAATTTGCCCACCCGCGATCATGTCGTGAATCTCTCAAGGGAGCCGGTAAAGCCGGACCGGGTAGAGCATTTCTCGGGGTGAGCGATACAGCTCGCGCGCTCTTGTGAGCCCGAGCGCGGCGCGCACCTGTTCGAGGTAGGGGCCGAACGATTCGGGATCGACGTGCGGCGGCGGCTCGAAGGAACCCCAGAGCACGTGGGTGACCCGGTACTGGCGGATGACCTCCTCGATGCGCCGGGCACTGAAGTTGCGCGGGAGGAGAACGGTCGTCCGGTCGCTGGCCACTCGCATCTCCCAGGGGAACCAGGTCATGATCCGGGCATCGGGCGGCACGCTCTCTTGATGCGCCTTGATCCAGTCTCCACTGGCGCGGAGGGCCGGCCAGTGAAGCTGATAGGGCTTCACCGGCCAGCTCGCGTCGTAGGCCCACGTCGGGTCGGCCCAGAGAAGCGCGACGAGGCTCGCGGCCAGCCAGCCGATCGCGCGCCGGCCTATCTGCTGCTCTCGGAGCCAGGCCATCACCCCGGCGACGGCCGTCGGCAAGACAAGCACATAGACCGGCAAGTAATAGCGCCCGAGCTGGGCCACCTGCGTCACGTCGGGGATGCTCTTGATCGTCGCCAGAACGAAGACAAGCAGGATCGTGGCGACCAGCAGATCCACGTCGCGCCCGGACGCATCCGGTTGCCTGCGAAACAGCCGAAAGCCAGCCCC
>JBMFUH010000404.1:0-6304 GCA_049966735.1 Isosphaeraceae bacterium | reverse complement strand
GCGCGATCAAGACAGCGATGATGGCAATCACGACGAGCAGCTCGATCAGGGTGAACGCGCGATGATGAAAGCGAGAGTGCATACGTACCTCCTCAAAGATGATTGAGAATCAATGAGCCAGTTGATCGATCGGGCGCGGAAGCCGGGCGCGGCGCGCGACATGACCGTGTCCGCGGTGTGGTTCGTTCGTGCCCGCGCGAGAGCAGATCGCGACGTCATCAGCGCCAGACGAGAGCGTTTGCCTTGCGGATGCGATGCTCTTGGCTATCGAGGAGGGTGGAAGATCGAGGAGGGGAAAAGGGCAGGGCGCAGCGGTTCGTTGGTCAAGAGGTGACCGAAGCGTCCGCGGTCAGCCGCGAGCCGAAGCGAGTCAGGAAGAGCCAGTTCGCCGCGGATGTGTGACGGCAGCGGTGGGACCGCCGGGACGGGAACCGCGGGATGACCCGAGCAAAACGCCCCGGAACATGGTTTCGGGCGTTGGTTGGGCGATTTGGCCGGAAGCGCGGGAACGTGCTCGTCCAGGCCCAGGAGCTCGAGTCGCGCCAGGCTGTCCGGTGAACCGGATCGACTGTTGATGTAGTGTCCCGAGCATCCGGCCCGAGCAGTCTGAGGCCAGACGATTCCCCCGATCAGCAGCGCGAAGATCGCCGCGATCCGAGAGCTCGCCAGCAGGCCACGACCAGAGACGTTCATCCGACCTCAACGAGCCTGACGGGACATCCCGTCCCGATGCACGGCATGGAGATGATAGCGCGAATCGAACACGGGCGACACGGAATGCAAAGTACCGTACCATGTTCAACCGACCTCATCAAGCAGGTAGGAGATGCTTTTCACGGTTGTTTGTGATCGGCGCTGGTGGCGACGGGATCTCGCGTTTCTTTCTCCCCTTTTTCCTGGAGGAGCCAGATCAAGGAATGCTCCAACTCGTCGGGCTTGATGCCGAAGGGGCCGCGGCCGTTCTTGAAGGCGATCCTGCCCTGACGGTCGATCAAGTAGAATCTTGCGGGCATGGCGCTGTAGCGGTGGCCGACGGAGTCGTCGATCGTGTCTACCAGCATCGGGAAGCCGAACCCGAGCGATCGCGAGCAGACCTGGGCTGCCCCGGCGCGCTCGTCGTAGGTCTTCGGCTGGGTGGTCGACACGTCGGGAGGGTTGCCGCTGTCGAACCGCCAGGCGGCGATGGGGTGGGCTTCCCGGACGTAGACCATCACGAAGTTCGCCCGGTCGCCGTAGCGGTGATGAAGTGTTTCAATGTTCTCCCCCTGATGGCGAAATTGACCGCATGTGAAGTTGCCGAGGAGGAGGACGACCGGTTGGGGGCCGACCAGCTTGGAAAGCGTGAGCTCGGACTTGCCGTCGCTGGTCTTGAGCGTGAAGTCGGGCGCAAGGTCGTTGAGCTTCGGGCCGGGCTGAAGCCAACCCATCCGCTGGCGGAAGAGGAGATCGACGAGCTGCGTCTTGCTGGGCCGCTCGGTCGGCTTCAAGCCGCGCGACGCGGGGAGAAGTGCCACCTCGACCTGGGCCTTCGAGAGCGGTCCCATGGGGAGCTTGCCGCCTCCCGGGGCTTTCGAGGCAAGCGCTTCGCGGGACGCCCTGGCTTTGGCATCTCAGTCCGCCGGCGACGACAGGATTGCTCCCGAGGGCTGGTACGCGTAGTGGGACACGAAATCGAAGTCGGGCGCGGAGAGCTTGCCGTCGCCATCGCGATCGAGCCGCCCGAACTCGGTGTCGCCGCCGGGAAATTCGCCGCGCGCGATCGCGCCGTCGTGATCGCCGTCATGCCGCTTGCGCGTGGCGTTTCAGCCGAAGCGCGTCTGGGTGACCGCCGTGCGAAACCAGCCATAATCCGGCCCGAACTTCTCGTCGTCGAGCATGGCCGTGTACATGTCCAGCCATTCGGGCCGATCAGGCCAGGCTTGCGTGAGCACCTTGGCGATCTCCGCGGCCTGATTCGCCGTCGCATGCGCGGGAAGAACCTTGGGCGGCGCGGGAGCGCTCTGGTCGCGCGAGGACAACCAGCCCACGGTGGCCCCGGCCAGAAACACGAGCACGATGATTGTCGGTACGACGCGCGACGACATGCACGAAGCTCCGCGGCCGGATGAAGACCAAACCGACCTCAAGTATGCGGTTCTCGACGTCGGATTGCCATGGCCTGAACCGAGATCATCCCCCGCCTCCGAGCTGCACCGCGATCTCATCCCGGAGATCGAGGAGCGCATCGGCCAGCGACTGGCCCCTTACCGGAAGAACCGGCGGCGCGGAGACTCTCGCCGGTGAGGCTGGCTCGTCCCGGTTCCAGGCCGATGGTATAATTTGGATAAGTTTAACGATATAATAATTGAAAATTATCATTAACTAGATTACTATGGCCTTACGATTGTAATTTAGTTATGCTCAATCGATTTGCCAGCCGCTCGAGACGCGCGAGGCCGCGGGCGATGCCCTGGCCGACCGCGCCGGGGGCTGCAAAAGTGCGCTGGTCGAGGAAATGCCAGGTGATCCAGTGGCCGGCGAGCAGGAGGTCGGCGATCGCCTCGAAGGGGTTGAGGAGGGCCCTTTCGTCCGGGGCGAGCGGCCGGACCTGCTCGTAGGCGGCGAGACCGAGGGCGCGGAGTTGTTCGAAGTCGGCGAGCCATTCGCCCAGCAGCCGGGCCAGGTCGGCGGCCACTGTCTCGAAGCCCATCGCCCCGAAATCGATGAGGCCCGTCAAGCGGTTCGCCTCGAAGAGGAAGTGGTCGGGGCGGGCATCGCGCAGGCAGGGCTGCACCGGCACGACGCGCGAGGCCGCCTCGCGGGCCGCGGGGAGAATCCCAGGAAGAGCCCACCGCGCCAGGCCAAGCCAGCGCCGGGCGTCCGCGACGCGCTCGTCGTCCGGACACTTCGCGAGCGCGGACTGGAGTCGATCGAATCCAATGCCCGCGAAGTGCTCAAGCTCGCTGACCCGGATGCGAAGTCCGGGGCTCGTCACCATTCTCTGATGATGGCTCAGCCGCCCGTGGAGCTGAGCCAGGGCCGCGAAGGCTGCTCGGACGCGAACCTCTGAGGGCGGCCGGCCCAGGTCGGGGGCGCCTGGCATCCAGGGAGCGATCTCCCAGCAGCGCCCGTCCAGTTCGCACGCGGTTTGCCCATCGAGGGCTGGAAGCGGAACAGGGATCGGCAGGCGATCCGGATCCGAGGCTTCACGAAGCCAGCCATGGATTGTCAACACATGAGCGAGCGATGTCACGCCCGGAGGCCAGGCCCGGATCGCCAGCTCGCCGACGGCCGCGGAATAGCGCCAGATCGCCGAACCGCTCAGCCCCCCCGCGTTTCCCAAGGGTGAGACGGCGGAGATCGGCTGAGCCCAGGCAGGATAGTGCGACAGGAGCGACGAGATCGAGCCTTGAGCCATGGTCGCCAGTCCCCTCTCAATCCAGTGGAACCGGCTCCGAGAGGCCGGCGTACCGGTAGGCCGATCGGTTGCGGGAACGGCCCTGAAGGTCCAGCAGTGCGGCACGGAAGCGGCGCGAGACCTCGGCCTGGGCCTCCTTGTCGCCGGCGTCCTTGGCTCCAAGGTCGGAAAGGTCGATCGGTGGTCCGAAGGTGACGGAGGAGTGAGACGGCGTCTTGAGTGAGGGGCCGATCTGGTTCGTCTCGGGCGTGCCCCGGATGTACGCGGGGTAAACGGGAACGCCCGCGCGGAGCGCGAGGTACGCCGCGCCGGGGAGCATCTCGCCCAGCTCTCGCCCCGAGGCGGGCGTGATCCGCCCCTCGGGGAAGATGGGCACCACCCGACCTTGCTGGAGCGCGCGCAGGGCCGCGCGAATCGCCTGGAGATCCCGGCCGTCCCGGTTCACTGGAATGCAGCCCACCCGCCAGCAGAACCAGTGGATCAGGTTCCACTCGTAATACTCGCGGGCGATGATGAAGCCCAGGACGCGGCGAGAGCTCGCCTGGAGAAGTACATGATCAATCCCGCAGGTGTGATTGGCGATCAGGATCGCCCCTCCGCTCTCGGGAAGCGGCGCCCAGCCGTTGTTCTTCAGCCGGTGCCAGAGCGCGCAGTAGGCGATCATGACCCAGTGTATCGCCCGTAACGAGGCGTCGATCTCGGGCGCTGCCTCTGGTCGCGGCTCGGGCGGCTTCCCGGGCAGGATGACGGTCGGCAAGCAAAGCAAGAGGATCGCCAGGAATGACAGAACCCAGACACTCATGAAGCGCTCGCTCAGGCAGGGAGACGGATCTTGCTTCTCGACGTCGAAGGGCGCGTTCCATCTTCCCTTCATGGAAGCACGGGGCCAGGCGGAAGGTCAAGGGAACGAACGGGCTTCCGGACCCCCTCCCGGCGGATCCAGGCCGCCGCAAAATGCGAGGCGGTATCGGTTCAGGCCGCCGAGCGAATCTCCCTGCCCAGAATGGTGGTGAGGTCGTTGACGCGCTTCATCTTGGGGACCTCGTCGAGATCGACGGCGATGTGGTAGCGATCTTCGACGAGCATGATCACGCGCACGAGGTCGAGGGAATCGAGGGCAAGTTCTTCGAGGAGCAGCGACTGGGGCGTGATCTCGACCTGCCTGGATTTCGCCGAGACCGAGTGGATCAGGTCGATGACCACCGGGAAGAGTTCGCTCGACGCTTCAGGGGTATTGAGCAAGTTCAGCATGGATTGCCTCGATTCAGAACAGGAACGGCCCCGCTTTTGGGCGAACGCCACGACCCCGCCACGTTGCTGCCTCCACGGAGGTGCCAGGGGTCGAGCAAGTGATCGGCGGACTGATGTGAGTCGTGGTAGTTTCGGCGGACCGATCCGGCAAGATTTGGCGTCGCACCCTACTTTGTCGGTGACTGGCGTGCCAGAGCTTGAAGGTTTTTTCGAATTTTGTCAAGAACGGCTGGAGAAGCTTCCCGCGCGGACGGATGCCGGTCGCGACCGGCGCTCTCACACGATCCTCTGGTGATTGTTAACTTTACGGCAGTATTCCAGCGTGCGCTTGCGGATCGATCGGGTCTGGAAGCCCTGGTTCCACGACGGATTGCCCCGGGGAAAAACAACCACTGGATCGTTGATGCAGTCAAGAGAGGCCACTACAATGGCAGGCGAACTGTCGTGGCCAGTCATCTTCGCACGAACGTCAAGACGTGTAGACCTGGGGTGTATTCCCGGGTTGCAGGACCCTAAGATGATACGGCCGATCTACGACCTTTGAAGGAGCAATCTCGTGTCCAAGAAGTTTGGATTTAAAGCACTTGCCATGTTCGCGAGCCTGGGGATGACCGGGGTACTGGTCGTCGGCTGCAATCCCGCTGAGGAGACTCCCAAGCCTGCTCCCGTTACCCCGCCGGCTGTCAACAAGCCGAAGACTGAAGAGAAGAAGCCCGGCCCGCCCGCCGCGGCACCCGGCCCGAAGACTGAAGAGAAGAAGACCCCGACTCCGGCCCCGACTCCCGAGCCGAAGACTGAAGAGAAGAAGACCCCGACTCCGACCCCGACGCCCGAGCCGAAGAAGGAAGAGCCAGCCAAGAAGAAGTGATGGCAGACTTCGTTGTCCGGCTCCGGGGGGCGGAGTCTGTCCTCGGGTCGCGGGCCCAGCCGAAAAATCAGGCCGCTTTCCCGCGCGGAAGGCGGCCTTTTTGTTGCCGAACCGAGCAGGTTGCCGTTTCCTTGCCATCACCTGGGAACTGCCTGGACGACGGGATTCTCCAGCGTGCCAATGCCGGTGATCGTGATCCGGACCCGGTCGTCTGATTGCAGGCTGATCTCATCGGGAGGCACGACGCCCGTGCCCGTGAGGAGGATGACTCCTTCGGGAAACACATTGTCACGGCCCAGCCAGCCGATCAGCTCGACGAACGAGCGGACCATTCTTCCCGCGGAGGTGGCTCCCTCCCAGAGCGTCTTCCCCGCGCGATCGATGGCCAGGCGGATCTCGATTGCCGCGACCGCCGGCATGGACGAGGTCAGCGTGATCGCCGGACCGAGGGCGCAACAGGAATCGTAGACCTTCGCCTGGGGAAGGTAGAGCGGGTTCTCACCCTCGATGTCGCGTGCGCTCACGTCGTTGCCAATCGTGAAACCCACGAGTTCCAGTCGAGGCGAGACGACAAGGGCCAGCTCCTGCTCGGGAACGCACCAGCGGCTGTCCTGGCGGACGCGAATGGGCCTGTTCGGTCCCGCCACCCGGTTCGGGCTGGCCTTGAAGAAGAGCTCGGGCCTGGGCGCGCGATAGACCAGGTCGTAGAAGGTTCCCCCCTGCTCCGATTCCTCCTGCCGGGCGACCTTGCTGCGTTCGTAAGTGACCCCCGCGCCCCAGACTTCCTG
>JBMFUH010000403.1:0-6305 GCA_049966735.1 Isosphaeraceae bacterium | reverse complement strand
AACGGCAAATGAACCTTGCGATAGCTGCCGACCAGCCCTGTCGGCCCGACCAGGGCGCACGCATTGTAGAGCCGCGTCTCGTCGCGCTCGAGCAGGCCGAAGATGCAGGCGCAACCGGTCCGCGCGACGGCGTCGGCAACCTGCTTCACCTCGGGCCCGTCGATCGGCACCGCGTGATCGAACCCTTCGCTCCGGCTGCCGAAGCCGTAACCCGACAGCGCGCATTCGGGGAAAACGGCGAGCTTCGCCCCGGCCTCCGCGGCCTGTCGCAGACCGAGGAGAATCCGCTCGAGGTTCTCCGCGATCTTGCCCAGCTTCGGCTCCATCTGCACGCCCGCCACGCGAATCGTTTCCGGTGCGCTCATGATGTTGGTTCCTGGCCTTGACCTGTCTGGCTTCCCGCATTGGTAACCCTCATGTCGCCGCCTGGCGGGTGTGCACAGCGGCGTTTCAGAGCCTGTCCCGGAAGGGCCGTTTTCTGGAGGGCGAGGCTCCTGCCGGGCCGGAATTCCCGGCGTGCGCAGCTCGGTAGGAGCCTCGCTCTCCCACTTCCGGGACGGACGCTCACTCTTTCAACATCAAATGTACAGGCCCCAGCAGTCCAGACGGCACAAGTGGTGAATTTCTGTTGAAGTAGTTCCAGGTCGTGAAACAGTACCGGCCCCGCGACGGTCGCGGCTTGCCCTGGACGAACCAGTCGGGAAATTGCTTGAGGAACGATCCCCCCATGTGACCGGGAAGCCACTGGCAGTCGGGCGGCTCCTGCTCGTCGCCGATCAGCCGGTTGGCCCAGACGTTCGTTACATCGATTTCCAGCGTGTTGCCCTGGGCGCGGAGCAGACCGCCGGGAATCTCCATGCCCCAGGGCGCGCACCAGACGACCCCCAGGTCGCGATCGTTGATGCGGACTCTCGCCAGGTGGTTCACCACGCCCAGGTCCAGCCACGATCCGGTTGAGCCGTCGAAGACGGTGCGATAGCTCGCCGTGCCCGAGTAATAGCGAATTCCCGGTTCCGGCCGCTTGGTCCAGTCTTCCAGCTTTGTGAAGGTCGCTTGAGCTGGGCCGCCCCATCGCGGGTCGAAGTGCACCTTCCAGGGCGCGGCGATCTCCGCGACCGGCTTCCGCACCGGGAAGTTCCGACCCCGCGCGCCGGTGGGCTGGCGTCGAAACACAACGAACCAGCTCTGGGCCGGGGCAAACGGCAAGGTCACCACGGTCTTGCCGTTCGCATCCCGGAACTCGGGCAGATTCCGGATGGTTTCCGTGACCGGGTCCCACAATTCCGGCTGCTTGCCGGTGACCTTGAAGACGCACCGTGCCGAGCCCCCCTGGCGTTCGACATTGGCCACGAAGAAAACGTCGGCCTGCTGGTCTTTCCGGTGGATGCTCCGCGGCGCGATCGCACCCTGCACGGCCTCCGCGGCGAAATCCTCGGCGGGTGCAATGCGTCCCCATTGCAAGAGCGCCTGGCAGCGGTGCCAGTACGCGAACAGAGCCTTGCCGGGCTGCCACCAGGTTTGCGTGCGGTCGAAATGTGTTCCCCACTGGCCCATCGTCGCGCCGGGGCGGTAACGGTCGTCCCACGGCTGCTGCGGGAACCGGTGGAGCACGAACCGGTTGATCCCCGCGCAGAAGGCCGCGTCGCCAATCGGCTTCAGCCAGGCGGGCGTCTCGGTCCACTGGCTATCTCCGGGGCTTCCCGTGAACGCCTCGGCCTCGACGATGTTCTGGCCAGACTTGCGCAGGGCCGCGATGGTGGAATCAACCGCATACGGCGAATAGCGGCCGCCGCCCGTCCAGAACTCGGTCATCACGCGGTCGACCATCGGCATGATCTCGTCTTGCCGCCAGGGACCGCCGTAGGGCTCGCAGAGAAACTCCAGCTTTGCCTTGTGCAACATGCGCCGGATCGTGGCGAAGTAAACGTCGCGGTACAGGTCCTTGATTGTCGCCTCGAAATCCTTCCGGAACCGCGCCGTCTCCTCCGCGGAGCCGACGGTCCGGCCGGCGAACGTGGCGAGAAAGGGTGTCAAGCCGTAACCCCTGCGCCCGGCAAACTCCTCGCGCATCCTCGGCGTCCAGGAAGGAGTACCGGCCTCGTAGCTATCAAAATGAACATGCGTGAAGCCTGTGCCAATCAGGTCGCCCAGGTGCTTCTGGATCTCGCCGATGACATGGTTCATGTGGAATGTCACGGCGTCAGGGTTCATCTTGTCGCACTCCAGGCCGGTCGCCTTCCACTGAGCCGGCTGGATCAGTGTGCCCATGGTCGTGTGGCCGAATCGATAGATCGTCCACTGTCCCGCCGGCAGCGTACAATCCAGCTTGCCGTCGGCCGCCATCTGCGCGCTCAGGTCGATGATCTGGTCGCGCTTGGCCACGCCCTCGGCGGGCAAGGCCAGCACAACGATATCGCGATAGAACGTCTTCCGCGCCGGGATCGCGGGCTTCTCCACCAGGCCCGTCCGGGGGTTGAAGACCGGGAACGGCATGACCGCCCTGGGATCGACCTGGGGCCGGGCCAGCGTCAGATGGACCCTGCCGGGTCCGTCGCCCGTGGTCCGCGAAAAGCAGACCTGCTGCATGGAGAGTTCCGGAGTGACCCATGGACCGCCGCTGGATTCGTAGCTGGGTCCGTTGAACATGCCGAAATCCATCCCCAGCCGCCGCGACTCCTCGGCCGCGTGGCGGACCAGCTTCCACCAGGGCTCGGTCCAGGAGATGATCTCGGGCGTGGGGCTGTTGCCAATCTCGCCTGCCCAGGGAGTTGTCACGTCGGCCAGGCTGAACATGGTCGTGCGGCCGAAGCCCGCGTCCTTGAGGGCCTCGAGGTCGCGCGTGATGCCGCTTTTGCTCAGGTTGCAGCCCATCCACATCCAGAGCACGCCTGGCCGGGCCGAGTCGGGAGGGTGAGTGAAGGTTTGCTCCAGGTCATCGGCCAAGGCCAGGAACGCTCCCGCAACAACGAAAGTCGCCGCCATCGCTAGAGCGCGAAGATGAAATCGAAGTCGACGCATGGTGTTTCCGCGGCCTCGCACAACAGGGCTTGTCACTGCCTGAACCATACCACGTGCCGCGGGCTCGGGACAGCCTGGCGAGGGACGCGATCCTGGTAGAGCTGGTGGGCCAGGCCGCTGCGCGGGGGCTGATAAGACTCGCCTGGCCTGTTCCTCGTTGCAGCCGCGCTTCGTGTTCCTGCTGGGCTTGTCGTGCTGGCATTCCGGCCTCACAATGGCATCTCGGTATGATCTTGCCAGACTTTGAAAAAACGATCCGCGAGCGGGGAAAAGGTTAGAAGATGTTGCGTGCGAGTGCGTTTCCGATCATGGTCGTCCTCTCCTTTGTGCTCCTCACCCCGGCTGGCGCCGGCGAGCCGCGGTTCGAGCGGATCTTCGGGCCCGAGGTCAAGACCGGCCCTTACAAGCACCCCGCCTGCTTGACCGAACTGTCGAATGGCGACTTCTATCTCGTCTATTATGGCGGCGCGGGCGAGTACGCCGTGGATACCAGCGTCTTCGGGTCGCGATTGCGGAAAGGCTCCCAAACGTGGACAGCGCCCGAGCGGATCGCGCACGACCCGTTCCGATCGGTCGGCAACGGCGTGGTCTGGGAAGCTCCCGACGGCGTGGTCTGGCTCTTCTACGTGGTCCGTTACGGCGACACTTGGTCGACGTCTCGCGTTCAGGTCAAGGTCTCGCGCGACCACGCCGAGACCTGGTCGGAGGCGTCGATGCTCGTGCTCGACGAGGGAACCTTGGTACGCAACCGGCCGATCGTGCTCAAGAACGGCGACTACCTCTTGCCGCTCTATCACGAAAGCGGCCACGACACCGAGATGACCGGGCCGGATAGCTATTCATTCTTCCTCCGTTATTCGGTCAAGGATAAACGCTGGACCAAGACCGGGCCAATTCGCTCACCCAGGGGAAACATCCAGCCCGCGCCCGCCCAGCTTTCGGATCACCACCTCGTCGCCTACTGCCGTCGAGGCGGGGATTACCGGCCCCAGACCATCGGCTACATCGTCCGTTCCGAGTCGGTTGACGGCGGCCTCACTTGGAGTGAGGGGGTCGACTCGGCGTTCCCCAACCCCAACGCGGCCGTCGACCTGCTCACGCTCAAGAACGGGCACCTGTTACTGGTGTACAACAATAGCATGAACCGCCGGACACCGCTGAGCCTGGCGCTCTCGCTCGATCACGATCGAACCTGGCCGGTGCGCAGAGACCTGCGGGGCGGCGACAACGACTACGGCTACCCGATCGCCTTGCAGGCCGCGGACGGCCGGATCCATGTGATCTACACCTCCGACCGGCGAACGGTGGTCAACCGCGCGGTTTTCGATGAAGACTGGGTCATCCATGGATCATCGCGGTGAGGAACAGGCCAGGGGCCCTCGACATTCCGGCCGGCTTTTGAATGAACGCCATATTTCCGCGACTCATGATCGGTTAAGCTGAAAGGAACTCTCCGCATTGAAGTGAGAATGTGTGCAGGGAGACGTGTTCTCGCTGGACGATCGGGTCGCGAAAGGGGGATTTCGATGTCAGCACCGGCGCTGAAGCATCTCAAGCTGGAGGATATTGATGGAGTGGCCGTGGTCGATTTCGTCGACTCCGGGTTGATGTTCGAGGCGGCCTTGGTTGCGGAGATTGGCAACGAGCTGCAGACCATCTTCACCGAGCAGGGCCATACGCGCATCCTCCTGGATTTCGATCGCGTGCAGTACGTCTCCAGTATGATGCTGGCCCAGCTTGTGAAGCTGGCCAAGACCGTGGAGCAGGGGGGGGGCCAGCTCAAGCTCACCGGGCTGGGGCCTGTGCTGCGAGACACGTTCCGGATCGGTCACTTCGAGCCCTTGTTCGAGATTTACGACAATCGAGCCGCCGCGCTTCTGGCCTTTCGCCGGTAGAGGCTCGCTCGCCCGACCGGATCTCCAGCCGTTTGTTTCGACACCCGGTGGCGGTTGCGCTGTAGTTTGCGGCGGAGGAAGTGCAAACATCCTCGCGCAACCCAACCCCATGGCCGTCGGAGCCCCGTATTTTGTTGGTTGGCGGACCGGGAGAACGCGGAGTGGGGCTTTTGCCGTCTCTCGGCGCACACCGCGAGCGCGGCTCGCGGGATGGATCAACCGGTGCCGTGCGAGGTATCAACTCAGGGGAACATTCGAGGGCGAGGCCTGCCATGATCGACTGGGAATGGTTGGTCGGCGACGCCGTCATCGGGGCGCTCTTGCCGGCGGCATACGCCCGCTATCGCCGGCCGATCGTCGCGGGACTGCGCCGGTTTCTGGCGGGACTGCCCGGCCAGGCTGTCGCCGAGATCCTCGCCGATCAGACCGCACTTCCCTCCAATGCATCGCCCGAAGAACGCCTGGTCACCCTGGCCGAGCGCTGTCCCGCACTGCACAAGCTGGGGCAGATCCTGGCGCGCGACCGCCGGCTCGACCCGAAACTGAGACGGCACCTCCAGCGCCTTGAGTCTCTGCCGCCGACAACCCCCATCGCCACGATCCGGCCGACACTGGAGCACGACCTGGGGCCGCTCGAACGCTTGGGCGTGGAACTTGATGCCCCGCCGCTGGCCGAGGCCAGTGTGGCCGTCGTGGTCCCGTTTCGCCGCGGGGCAACGGCTCGTGACGGCGCGGCGGAACGCGGAGTCTTCAAGATCCTCAAGCCCGGCATCGAGGACCGCCTGGCGCTGGAACTCGACTTGCTTCAAGATGTCGGCGGCCTGCTCGACGAGCGTTGCGCCAGCTTCGGCATCCCGCCTCTGGAGTATCGCGAGGTCTTCGACCAGGTACGGGAAAAGCTGGGCACCGAGGTGAACCTTCGAGCCGAACAGCGGCACCTCGAGCAGGCCGCGACGACCTATCACCACGAGCCGGAGGTGCAAATCCCTCATCTTTTCCCCTTCTGTTCGAGCCGGATCACCGCGATGGAGCGGGTCGACGGCCACAAGGTCACCGAGCCGGGCGTGCTCGGCGAGTGGGACAGGCGCAGGCTGGCCGAGCTGATCATCGAGGCCCTGATCGCCGGGCCGATCTGGTCGCCGGCAAGCGCGGCCACGTTCCACGCCGACCCCCACGCGGGCAACCTCTTCGTCACCCCCGATCGCCGGCTGGCCATCCTGGACTGGAGCCTCACGGGAAGCCTGGGCGAGCGGGAACGCATCGCGATAACCCAGATCATCCTGGGCGGACTGAGCTTGAGCCCCGGCCAGGTGCGATCGGCCCTCCTTGACATTGCCATGGACGAACGTACAAAAGAACAGGCGCTCAACTCGGTGATTGACGATGCACTGA
>JBMFUH010000402.1:0-6313 GCA_049966735.1 Isosphaeraceae bacterium | reverse complement strand
CGATCAACAGCAGCAGGACTTGCCAGGGGCGGCTCTTGCGGCTCGACCAGGCCAGGGCCCAGGCGAGGGTCACCGTGACCGTCGCGGCGATCGCCGCCAGGATCAGGCTCGTCTCGATCGGCTCCCAGCTTTCCGTGCCGGCGAGCCGGAGCGTCCCCGTCAAACCGGAGAACGACCAGACGGGGGGCTGGCCCAGCCGGGCTCTGCCACCCACTCGGCCTGCGCGCCAGAGCAGGCTGTACAGAGGAAGCGCCACCACGTTGCCGATCACCAGAACCAGCACAGCTCCCAAAACCCTTCTCCAGCGTCCCAGCTTCCAGGTCCGGGCTCGGAAGAAGGCCGACGCCAAGCGGGCGGGATCGGTCCGGACCAGCGACCGGGCCACCAGGAAGATCGCCACGCCCAGCACCAGGAGAGGCGGCAACGACACGCCCGCCGCAGCGCCGGGGCCCTGCCCCAGCGTGAACTGGACGTAGGCCTCCTCGGCGTAGGTGCGCACCTGGAGCAGGTCGGTGACGGTCATGTCGCCCGCGGTCAAGACGGCCACGAAGAGCGCGGCGGCCGCGATCGCTCCGACGCCCCGCCGCAGGGTCACGTTCCACCAGACCCGCCAGGCCGGCATGTCGAGCGCGGCGGATTCCTCCAACTCGGGTTCGATGGTCCGGAACCCCACGCCGGCAAGCAGGACGACCCAGGGCAACGCGGCCAAGGCGTGAACGATCGCCGCGCCAATCCGACCGGTGAGGATCGGCCGCACGCCGATCGCCTGCATCCGTCCGGCGTTCCCGAGCGCTCCCAGCCAGGCCGCCGCGTGCAAGGGCAACGGGACAAACGCCGCAACGCCCAGCGTGAATAGCAAGAGCCCCCGTCCCCAGATATCGGTTCGGAAGAGCACGAGGGCCAACAGAATGCCCGCCGGCATCACGAGCGCCAGGGTCAGGCCCACCAGGCGCACCGTCTCGACGGCCAGGCCCAGCGGTCTCGACAACCCGCCGGTCTGGTTCATGACCTGAAGCGTACTCAGCGGATCAAGCGCGCCGGAGGTCGCCGGTTCGGCATCGAGGTTCCAGAGGTCGCGGACCTTGCTCGCCCAGCCGTCGAGCCCCATCGACTCAAGCGCGTGGCCAACCCGCCGAGGTGCTCCCGTGGCCTCGATCACGGTCGCCAAAAGCGGCCAGCCGAAGAGGAGCGTGACGGCGATCAGGATCGCCGCGCCGGCAAGCCGTGAACGGTTCAGACGAGGGCGCGTCACGGCCGCAGCTCCGCCGCGCGCATCAAGGCAGCAGTCTTGTCGTACGCCTCGGCCACCCACTCGACGATGTGCTCGGGATCGGGGGAATATTCCAGCTCCACCGAGATCGTGGCGTCGTCAAGGCCCAGCCGCTTGATCGCCTGGAGATAGGGAGGGAAGTCGACGACCCCTCGGCCCGGGGGCAGGTCGCCGTGCACCTTGCCGTCGCAATCGGAAATATGAACATGCGCCACACGTCCTCGGAGGTCTTCCACCGCGGCGGGGGGTTGATGGGCCAGCACCAGGTGCGAGATGTCGATGTTGGCCTTGACCGTCGGGACGTCGACCTCGTCGAGAAAGCGAGCCATGCTCGGGACGTCGCTCAGCAGCGAGAGCGAAAACGGCTCCAGCTCCAGGGCGATTTCCAGGCCCAGTAGGGCGGCATATTCGCCCAGCTCGCGGACGTGCTTCACCGCGGCGGCCCATTGCTCCGCGGGCGGGATCACCTCGCGCTGCCAGATGTACTCGCCCAGAACGAGCAAGAGATTGCGGGCCTCGAATTCGTAGGCCATATCAAGATAAGAACGGCACCGCATCATGTAAAAGCGCTGAACGCTCTTGTTGAAGTCGATGAGACCCATCGCGACGCAGGCGACACTGACGATCGGCAGGCCGAAGCGGGCGCATTCCCGGCGGATCAGCCTGCGCTCCCTGACGTCGACATCGAGCGGGTCGGCGAAGATGTCGATCGTGTCGAAACCCAGCTCGCGGGTCTGGGCGATGCCGAAAGCGGTGCCGCGCCCGGCCTGGACCCAGGCCGAGTTGATGAGTCCCAGTTTCATGGGGCGAGCTCTCCGGAAGGGGCGTCCGCGGATGATGGGACGGGCTGGGACGGGGCCGTGAGGGATTCGGCCGCCCCGTCCGGCGGCGAATCGGCCAGCGTATCGAGGCCCGGAATGAGCGAGAGGGGATCGCCCTTGGGCCGTTCCCTGGGCTCGATGGGCAGATGGACCGTGAAGCAGGAACCCTCGCCGGGCGTGGACTGAACCTCGATGCGGCCGTCGTGTTCCTGAACGATCCCGTAGCTGATGGCCAGTCCCAGCCCGGTCCCTTGGCCCACGGGCTTGGTGGTGAAGAAGGGATCGAAAATGCGGTCGCGGATGGCCGGCTCGATCCCGCTGCCGTTGTCCTTGATGTCGATGCGCACGCCCAGGGCCTCGGGCTCGGTCTGGGTGAGGACCGTCACCACGCCGTCATCACCGGCGCAGGCGTCGATGGCGTTGGTGAGCAGGTTGACGATCACCTGATGGATGCGGGCGGCTCGGCAGCGGATCAGCGGCATCGCCCCCAGTTCCATGACCACGCGCACGCCCTTCTTGCGGGCGTACCCCTTGACCATGTTGATCGACGACTCGATGCCGGGATTGAGGTCGACCTCGTTCCAGTCTCCCTCGTCGACCCGCGCGAAGAGCCGCAGCTCCTTGACGATCCGCTCGATCCGCCGCAAGCCTTCGCGGGTGCGCTCGATCAGCCGGGGCAGGTTGGCCAGGCTGTAGGAGAGGTCGATGCGATCGTCCAGGGCCTGGATCTGCTCCGTCAGGTCCGGCCGAACCTGGAGCAGCCCCTCGTCGCCTTGCTGATAGATCGCGATCAAGGCCAGCAGGTCGCGCAGGTCGCGCTCCAGGACCGCGACGTTATTGCTCACGAACGAGAGCGGGTTGTTGATCTCATGGGCGACGCCGGCCACAAGCTGTCCCAGGCTCGCCATCTTCTCGGTCTGGACCAGCCGGCTCTGAGCGTTCTTGAGGGCCTGGTGCGCCTGGTGCTCCGAGTGGGCCAGCTCCTGGAGCTCGGTGTTCTTTTCCTTGAGCTGGTCGGCGGCCCTGATCCGGGCGGTCACGTCCCAGAAGATCCCCTGGATTCCCGTGGGCTTGCCATCATGGCCATACAGCGGGCTTTTCATCACCTGGACGTACAGCTTCTCTCCTTGAGGAGTCACGTGCTCTTCCACCACGTCCAGCACCTGGCCGCTCTCGATGACCCGGCGATCGTCCCTGCGGTACTTCTCGGCCAGCTCGCGCGGATAGAAATCGAAGTCGGTCTTGCCCAGGATGTCCGTGAGGCTGAGCCCCAGCTCGGCACAAAACCGCTGATTGGCGAAGGTGAAACGGCCGTCCAGGTCCTTGCGGAGAATCATCTGGGGCAAGGTCTCGACCAGCGAATGGTAGAGGACCTCGGTCTCACGGAGGGCTCGCACCGCCTGCCGCCGCTCGTCGGCCGCCGTTTCCAAATCGACGGCCAGATCGGTGTGCCGCTTGCGCAACCGCCAGAGCGAGACCGAAGCGCCCACCATCAGCAAGAACAGGCCGAGCAAGACGACGCTCAGCACGGGGTGATCGACCCACCAGACCGCGGCAAGGAGGGCCAAACAGGGAATGGGCAAAAGGCGAAAGAATGGCAAGGGAAAGGCTTCCGAAAAAACGCTGAACCACGCGGGACCCAGGGGCGAAACTTCGTGACCCGCGTACTCTATTATGACTGGAAATCGGCCGGTCGCACCATCCGATGTTCCCTGGCGGCGGTCAGAACGGCTTCGCAGAGCGCGATGGTACCCAGGTTGTCTCTCCCCGAGATGTCTGGTTCCGCGCCCGTCTCGAGGGCTCGCAGCAGGCCGGCCATCGTCCCGGCAAACGCGTCCGGAAACCAGGCCTCAGCCCAGCGCGGGCGGTGCCAGGCCCCTTGATCGCTCCGTGTCGAGTAATCCAAGGTGCTGGGAACACGCCGCGGCCAGCCCGGCCAGCCGATCATGCCGAGCGCCAGCCCCTCCGTCCCTTCGAACCGCCAGCGGATGCCGATCTCGGCCGCGGCTCCCTCCCGCGCCGGCCCGCTCCAGACGTCATCCCATGCCGAGGCCCGAGCGCCCGAGTCAAATTCAAGGATGTAAAGATTGATCCCGTCTTCGTGGGCAAACTCGGTTCGGGGATCGGGCCGGGTGCTGGCCAGCACCCTCGTCGGATCGCCCAGCCAGTAACGGAACGTGTCCAGGTGGTGGATGCTCATCACGAAGGTGGAAAGCGACCGGCCCTCGCGCGCCCAGGGCATCCAGTGGGGAATCGCCCGCATCTCGATCGTGGCGAGCACCGGATCGCCCAGCACACCACTCTCGACAAGATGCTTGAGCGCCCGGACGGAGTGGTCGTACCGCATGTTCTGGTTGACCTGAAGCACCACGCCCGACCGCGCGCACGCGTCAACCAGCCGGCGAGCTTCCCCCAGCGTGAACGCCAGCGGCTTCTGGGCCAGGATTCCCCGGACCCGGCGGGGATGAGCCAGGATGCGGTCAATCACCTCCGGCTGGTGGGCAGGGGGAACGGCCACGTCGACGACCTCGATGGCGGGATCGTCGAGCATCTCCTCGACCGAGGAAAAGACGCGCGGAACTTGCCGCAGTCGAGCCACCTCTTCAGCCCGCTCCCGCGTCCGCGAGGTGATCCCGAGAACGCGGAAGCCCGCGTCGGCATAGGCGACGAGCTGACAGTCACGAACGATGAAGCCCGCCCCGACGACGCCGATTCCCACGTCGCGCCGCGCGGGCCATTCGGGCAGATGACCTCTCCCTTCCAGTTCCACCACGGGCATCACTGGCTCCCATCACGACAATCGGAACCCGTATGCGGATGACCGGCCGCATCCGTCCAGAGCGCTGGTGCTTACGGCTCGTTGATACAACGCCGCCGCCTGTCTGTCCAGAAGGCGGTGGAGTTTCAAGAGCGCCCCCCCAGACTCCAAGAACAGCTCTCGGGGGTGGAGCTGAGCGGAAACCAATCGACACCGGTCAGGGGGTGTGGCCCTCGTCCTCGTCGGTTGGATTTCTGAGCATGCTGAGGATGTGACGGGCCAGATGATCCTTGATCTCGCGGTGCCGGGGGACTGGCTGAGACACGCCGGTTGTCGGGTTCCGATACCAGTCGTGCCGTCCTCCGCGTCGCACCAGGACGCAGCCGAATCCCTCGATCTCGCGAATCAGGTCGACCCGCTTCACGGGAGCACCAGCTCATCAACTTTGCGGATGCCTGGCAGTTCGCCGCTCGTCAGATCGCGGTAAAGGTCAATCAGATGGTCCTTGAGTTCTTCCAGGGAGCTGCCCTGTGTCCAGTAGTCGGGATAATCAAGCAGATAGCCGAGGAACGCATCCCCGTCTTGCCAGTGGACGAATTTGATGGTCTGCATGCTCGATCTCCGAGTCCGGGACCACACAGATGGAGTCTAACCCAGGATGGGCTGCCTCGACAATCGACACCATCCCGCAGGGCGAGTCGAAGTTTGGCCTCATCCAACTCGGCCTTCGGGGTCTCGATACGCTTCTGCCTCTGGTTCCGTCGACTCCCACTCGTCTGCCTCGCCGTCCCCATCCAGGTCGTCTTCTTGAGGGAAAGACGGCGGAAACAGGAACATGAAGACGACCCCCGGGAGTAAAAGCAGTAAGCCGATCCGCCGCAACGTCCATTTTGCCTTGACGGACAACATCGAGGCTCTCGAAGCGATGAGCAGCATGAGGCCGCACAGAGTGAACGGCAACAGCAGCAGGGCCGTAAGTTGACGCCATCCTACCACTCGTTGATACTCCGTGGCGTTCTAGCGGCCAAGGTAGGGCACCGCCCGCCTCCGGTTTCAGCCCTTTGTTTACATCTGCGCGACCAGATTGTCATAACTGGAGTGCGATCCGATCCAGTACCAGACCATCGTGTCACCATCGCGGACACCGACGGCCCGATAACTGATGCCGACCCTCGCCGAGAAGAGGGGCGGGACATCACGGATCTGCTTGAAGTGGAGGCCCGGGTGGGACGGGTCCTGCCGGAACAGCCGATACGCGTCTCGAGCTTGCCTCTGAACATGAGCTGGGAGAGACGAGAAGAGTTCACGGAATCGTCGGGTTGTGCGCGAGTTCATAGCCGATCCGGTTCCAGCTCTTCGGTCAGCCCGGCGCGATGCTCGGCGAGCGCCTCCTCGGCCAGCCGCGCCAGCTTATCGGTGGACCTGGCAATCGCGCGGTCGAAGTCGTCTTCGTCAGCCAACTCG
>JBMFUH010000401.1:4708-6321 GCA_049966735.1 Isosphaeraceae bacterium | reverse complement strand
ACGCTCCTGTTCTCGTCCTACGCCGGCCGAGGCAGCTTGCCCCATCGCCCTGACCGGTTGCTCAAGATGGTCCTCTACACGACTAACTTCGAGAATCTTGTACGCCGGACACGATTTCGCAAGCGATTCCGTGGCAAGCGCTTGGGTTGCAGCCGCGGGTGATCCAGCGTGCGGAGCCATGATGGCAACCACGCATCTTGTTCGTATTCAATCCGTGTTCAATCCGTGGCCCCTCACCTTCTTTTGGTTGCGGCTCGGCCGCGCTGTGGTCAACGTGGCTGTACGGTTGAGCGCAGGTTTGCGGACGGCAAGACCTACCGCGGTCTCCGGCGGATGTCGGGCAAAACCTCTGAGCGAGCCGAGGCGCAAGTCGGCCTCACGGTCCTGGTCCACAACCTCATCACCCTCGACAAGCTCAGAAACCGGGAGGCAGCACGCGAAAACCAGCCGAAAAACGCTGCCTGAAAGCCGGACGGTCTCCTTGCGGGGGGATTGAGGGGGGTTCGTGTCTACGACTCGAAGCTGTAACAATCACCGCCATCAGCCGGCCGAGGAAGTCCTCGTCGACCGGCCCGAGGTCGAGGGCGGCATCACCCGCGTCACCGGTCCATTCGTCGTCGAGGGGACGATTCCCCCGCCGATCGAGACCGCACAAGCAGAGACGCCGGCCGCGCCGGCCGAGGCGGGCGGCGATGGCAAGTTCTCGGAGCGGATGCTCGAGGTGTTGCGCAGGAGCCCGGTGCTCCGGCTCGAGGGCAACCGCACCGTCACCTTCAAGAACGTCCGCCCGCCGGCCAAATCGCTGACCATCGCCGCCGAGGCCGTCCAGGAGGGTGAAGGCGATCCGCTGGTCGCCTTCGCCTTCGGCCCCGAGAACGGCGCGGTGACCGAGACGCTGGTCCACCAGGCGCTGCGCGAGGCGAACCTCAAGGGCTATGCCCAGCTCTTCGTCATCGGCTTCGCCATCCAGCCCAACGCCCGCAAGCTGATCGACGACGCCGGACTCATCATGGGCACGCCGGCCACCTACGTCCAGGCCACGCCCGACCTGATGATGGGCGACCTGCTCAAGAGCCTGCGCTCCAGCCAGATCTTCAGCGTCCGCGGCCTGCCTGAAGTTGAGATCCGCAAGGCGGGCGAGGGCCGGTACGAAGTTGAGCTGCTCGGCCTGGACGTCTTCGACCCGGTGACGATGGACGTGGAGCACCGCCGCGGCGACGACGTGCCCGTCTGGCTGCTGGACACCGACTACAACAACCTCTGCTTCCACGTCTGCCAGGCCTTCTTCCCCCGGACCTCGGCGTGGGATAACCTGAAGAGGTCGCTCAAGGGCATCTACGACGACTCCGTCTGGGACCACCTGGCCGGCACGACGAGCACACCCTTCGAACCGGGCGAGCACAAGCAGGTCGCCGTGAAAGTGATCGACGACCGGGGAAACGAACTGCTGGTGGTCAAGCCGCTGACCTGACGAACGTGGGGGAACTCAGACATTGAACCACGGAAAGCACGGACCACACGGAAAAAGGCAAGAACCGCGGGAGGAAATCGATCTCAATCAACTTATCGAAGCTTCCGGACCCGGTGAACCGGGCCGATTGCCCGCCGTGGCT
>JBMFUH010000401.1:0-4608 GCA_049966735.1 Isosphaeraceae bacterium | reverse complement strand
TTCCTTGAAAGTGAAAACGGGAGTGGATTTTCTTCCGTGTGGTCCGTGCCTTCCGCGGTGAACTCCCCCGTTCCTTCAACCACGGGAAACACGGACCACACGGAAAAAGACAAAAACAGTGAGGGGATCCATACGAACCAACCCGTTCCATTCCGGCTCCCGGTGAACCGGGCCGATTGCCCGCCGTGGGTTTTCCTTGAAAGTGAAAACGGGAGTGGATTTTCTTCCGTGTGGTCCGTGCCTTCCGTGGTTGAATCCGTATTCCTTGCTGAGAGACAACGCGATGAATGGTTTGCTGTACGAGAATGAGACCTACGCGATTCGGGGGGCCATCTTCGAGGTTTATCGTGAAATGGGCAGCGGTTTCCTCGAGGCTGTATACCAGGAATGCGTCGAGAAGGAACTCAAGCTACGTGCCATACCGTTTTCAGCTCAGCCCGAGCTCAAGTTAAGCTACAAGAGCGAGTCCCTCGAGCAAACTTATAAGCCTGAACTCATCTGTTTCGGCTTGATCATCGTTGAACTGAAGGCAGTGAAAGCGCTGGCACCCGAGCATAAGGCTCAGCTCCTGAATTACCTCAAAGCCACCGGGCTGAAGGTCGGCCTCCTCGTCAACTTCGGCAGCTACCCCAAGGCGGAGGTGGAACGTTTTGTCCTGTGATCGCACCCTCCTTCCGTGTTTTCAGTGTGTTCCGTGGTTCAATCCGTCTTCCCTCAATGAGACTTGGACCACGGAAGGCACGGACCACACGGAACGAACACAAAGATTGATAAGAGCCTTTTTGATCCTGTGGTCTTGCTTTCCGTGGTTCAATCCGTCTTCCCTCAATGAGACTTGAACCACGGAAGGCACGGACCACACGGAACGAACACAAAGATTGATAAGAGCCTTTTTGATCCTGTGGTCTTGCTTTCCATGCTTTCCGTGGTTCAATCTGTCTTCCGGTTCAAGTAGTATCATGAGCGGTTACGAAGTACCCCAGCCGATCTTGAATTCCCCATTCGACCCGCCGGCGGAGCACTGGCACATCGTCGAGGGCGAGCAGCCAGAGCGCGTGCGGGGCCGGCGCAAGGCGGTGTACTTCTACCGCGATCCCAAGGCGAAGAACGCCCAGGGCCAGGTGGGGGGCGTGCCCGTCGAGTTGACGCTGGTCAACTTGATCCGCGATCGGGTCGACGACTGGCGAGCCAAGAGTTATCCGGGAGTCACCCGCACCACGCTGGAGCTGCTTCAGTGGTGGAACCGCGACGGTCGCGACCGGCGGCTCTTCTTCGCCCAGCGCGAGGCGGCCGAGACCATCATCTTCCTCACTGAGGCCCGGGCCGATTATCTCCAGGGCATCACCATCCGCCGCGACGAGCCCAGCGACATCGAGAAGGCCGAAGGCTATGCCGGTTTCCTCCGCTATGCCTGCAAGATGGCGACCGGCTCGGGCAAGACGACCGTGATGGCCATGCTCGCCGCCTGGAGCATCCTGAACAAGCTCAACGATCGCTCCGACGCCCGCTTCTCCGATGTCGTCCTCATCGTCTGCCCCAACATCACCATCCGCGACCGACTCCGCGAGCTGAACCCCGACGGCGGCGAGGCCAGCCTGTACCGCACGCGCGACCTCGTTCCGCCGCACCTGATGGCGCTGCTTTCCCAGGGCAAGGTGATCGTCACCAACTGGCATGTTTTCGAGCCCCAATCCATCACGGCCGGCGGCGTCAGCTCCAAGGTGAACAAGGCCGGCGTCGCGCAGGCGACCCGCGAGTGGATCGTGATCGGTGGCAAGACGACCACGGCTCGCGGCTCGCGGTACATGACTCAAACAGCCCTGGACGCGGCCGCCGCGGCGGGCGAGATCGAGGTCCTCGATCGGCAGCTCGACGACGCCGGCAACCTGAAGAAAGTGCTCGTCCGGTCCGAGAAGCGGGTCGAGAGTGATACCGCACTGGTGAACCGGATCATCGGCCGGGAGGCGGGGGGCAAGCAAAACATCCTGGTCATGAACGACGAGGCCCACCACGCCTACCGGATCAAACGCGAAGCCGTGGACGAGAATGAGGAGACGCCGCTTGACGACGCCGAGGAGCGAGAGGAGCTCGAAGAGGACGAGAAGGAGGCGACGATCTGGGTCGACGGACTGGATCGAATCCAGAAGCTGAGAGGAATCAACGTCTGCATCGATCTGTCGGCGACTCCGTATTTTCTGGGCCGCGTGGGCCAGGATACGAACCGGCCGTTCCCGTGGGTGGTCAGCGACTTCGGCCTGATCGACGCGATCGAGTCGGGACTGGTGAAGATTCCCCAGCTCGCGGTGCGGGACACGACCGGCGAGGCGATTCCCGGCTACTTCAACATCTGGCACTGGATCTTGCCCAAGCTGACCCCGGCCGAGCGCGGGGGCAAGCGCGCCAACCCCAAGCCCGAGGCAATCCTCAAGTGGGCGTTTACGCCGATCGCCATGCTGGGCGGGCTCTGGGAGGCGACGATCGGCGAGTGGGAGAAAGACGGTGAGCCACGCCCGCCGGTCTTCATCCTCGTCTGCAAGAACACCGCGATCGCCAGGGTTGTTTATGAGTGGCTGGCCGAGGGGAAAGACCTCGCCGGGATTCCACCAGTCAAGGTCGACGCCTTCCGGAACCGCGACGGGGTGTTCAACACGATCCGGGTCGATTCCAAGAAGGTCCACGAGACCGACACGGGCGCCGCCAAGAGCGATGAATCGCGGTGGATGCGGTTCACGCTCGACACCGTGGGCAAGACCGACTGGCCCCGCGACCGTCAAGGGCGGCCGATCTGTCCCGATGGGTTCGAAGAGCTGGCCAGGAAGCTGGAGCGTCCGCTGCATCCGCCAGGGAGAGACGTGCGCTGCATCGTGAGCGTGGGGATGCTCACCGAGGGCTGGGATTGCAGCACGGTGACGCATATCGTCGGCTTGCGGCCATTCATGTCGCAGCTACTCTGCGAGCAAGTGGTGGGCCGCGGCCTGCGCCGGGCGAGCTACGAGGTGGATGAGAACGGGCTCTTGCGGGAAGAGGTCGCCAAGGTCTTCGGCGTGCCATTCGAGGTCATCCCGTTCAAGGCGAATCCCCAGGCAGCCCCGGTTCCCCAGAAGCCGCGCAGGCACGTCCATGCCATTCCCGCGAAGGCGGCTTTCGAGATCAAGTTCCCAAGGGTAGAGCGCTTCACCACGGCGATCCGCAATCGGGTGACGGTGGAATGGACGACCATCCCCAAGCTTGTCATCGACCCAGGACGCATTCCGCCCGAGGTCGAGATGAAGGCGCTTTCCGTCAACAACGTGGGCCGGCTCTCGCTGACCGGCCCTGGCCGGGCGGATGACGTGACGTTGAAGGAGTTCCGGAGCAAGCGCCGGTTGCAGGAACTGACCTTTGACCTGGCGCGATCCTTGACGCGTGAGTACCTTGGGCAGGCGCGGTGCGACGTGCCGGCGCACGTTCTCTTCCCCCAGCTTCAAGGGATCTGCGACCGGTACGTCCGCGATTTTGTGACAGTGCACAAGCCGGCCGATCGGAAGGACCTGTTTTGCAGCCCGTATTATGGTTGGCTGGTCGAGCGCCTGGTCGAGGCGATCCGGCCCGACACCAGCCAGGGTGAGGCCCCGGAAGTTCCCAAGTACGAGACCAGCCGTGGCCCGGGCAGCACCGCCGATGTCGATCTGTGGACGAGCAAGGAAGTCCGCGAGGTCATCAAGTGTCACCTGAACTATGTCGTGGCGGACACCCGGCGCTGGGAAGAGCAAGCGGCATACTACCTCGACACGAACGACCAGGTTGAGGCGTTCGTGAAGAACCAGGGGCTGGGATTCACGATCCCCTATTTGCACAACGGCCAGGCCCACGACTACATTCCGGACTTCATCGTCCGTCTCAAGACGACCCCTCCCATTCACCTGATCCTCGAGACCAAGGGCTACGACCCCCTTGAAGAGGTCAAACGCGCCGCCGCCGAGCGCTGGGTCGCGGCGGTCAATGCGGATGGCAGCTCGGGGCGATGGGCGTATGCGGTCGCGAAAAGGATGTCGGAAGTCAATGCGCTGATCGATGCATTGCTTCGAGCGATGCGAGACTGATTCGCCGATCTCCCCAAGCGATTCTACGTATTATGCGGATTTTTCGGTAAATCATTAGTTTACTGAGGCATCAGGCGATTTTCACGGGGCTGACGAGGTCCGCGGCCCGAAACATGTGGCAGAATATAGGTAGGATAAAAAAGAGGAGATACCGCGCCTCGTATCAGGACCCTGATCACCCATGACTGCACAGAAGGTCCCTCCACTGCTCACACTACTCACGCGGAAGGCGGGAGTGGGGAGTCGGAAATGCCTGCCATTCCCTACTCCCCTCCACGGCCCTCCGCCTGCTCGAACAAACCCCCGCGTACAGCAGTGTACATACGCTGGAATTTCGCCGAAAAAGTGCCATTTAGTGCCACTTTCTGGGAGGTCGGGATTGGCCTTCGGCCCGCCGATCACGCGACGAAAGGCGTTTCGGAATAATGACTTAGAGTTCTTATGCATCCATCCATCGTGGTCGAAAACCCGAGGTGCCCGGTTTGGGCCAAAAGTGCCACATCAACGATTGCTGATTGTACACTAT
>JBMFUH010000400.1:0-6348 GCA_049966735.1 Isosphaeraceae bacterium | reverse complement strand
GAGTCGCCGTCAGTCCGGTCGGAGCAAGCCCCTGGACAGGCAGAGTAAAGCCCTGGGACGACTGGCCGACCACGCTCGACACCTGGACCGTCACCGTGTTGTTGCCGACATTACCGGCGGCCGGCGTCCAGGAAAGCACACCCGTGTTGGGATCGATCGTCATCCCAGAAGGCGCCGCGGTCAGGGAGAAAACGGGCGCGGGATTGCCGGTGGTCTGGATCTGAGCCGTGTAGGGAATGCCGGCGGCCGCCAGAGACAGCGACGTCGTCGTGATCTGGGGAGCCGTCAGGTTCAATGAGAACGACTGGAGCGTGTTGCCGGCGTAGTTGCTGGCCTGGATCGTGAACGACTGGGTTCCGAGCTCGTCCGATGTCGGCGTCCAGGTTAAGAGGCCGGTCGCCGAGTCGATCGTCGCGCCCTGGGGCCCCGAGACCAACGAGTATGTCGCCTGTGGATTCGCTGTTGTGAACACTTGATATGAATAAGTGCCCGCGTTGGGAATGACGGTGGGAGGGGGCGTCGTGAAGACAGGGGCGGCGTCGGGCTGGTTGAGTCTCTGGCTGATCCAGATCGACGAGACCGGATTGCCTTGGGCATCGAAACCACCGGCGACGACGACGCGTCCCAGGGAGTCGACGGCCGCCGCCTCCGAACTCACCGGACTGGGCAGCGACGTCGCGGTCGTCCACTGATTGGTCGTCTCGTCGTAACTATAGACGCTGGCCGTCGTGCCCTGCGCGTTCACCCCACCGATCACATAGACGAGGCCGTTGGAACCGAAGACCGCCGCGCTGTCCGCGGTCGCGACCGGCAACGTAGCCAGTGTTGACCAGGAATTGGTGGCGATCGTGTATTCGTAGACACTCGAGGACAGGGCGCCACTGGAGTCGTACCCGCCGATTGCTAGAATATGCCCCGAATTGTCAGCAACGCTCGACAGACCCGAAAGCGCCTGGGGCAATGAGGCGATTGCTGTCCAGCGATTGGTGGATTGATTGTACCATTCGCCGGAAGCCAGCGTGACACCCGAGGGATTCATTCCGCCAATGGCGTAGACGTGGTGGTTCGCGTCGGTCGCGTAGCCCAGACTCGAACGCGGGGTACTCAGGGGCGCAACCTGATGCGTGGCCGTTCCCGTTGGGTCATAGACTGAGGCCAGGCTGGTCGCGAAGGGGCCGTGGACGCCGCCGAAAACAAGAATACTGCCGTTGGAGAGCGTGCCAACCCCTGGAGACATGCGCGAGAGATCGAGCCTGCCCGGCTCGACGCCCACGCTCGTTGTCCACGCTGGGTCAGATGCGAGGAAGTCCGGAACATCGGTTGTCGGCCCGGCGATGACGGCCACCGATTGGTTAGCGGTGAGGACCGCCGCGACGCCGCCCCGTGCCGTCGGTAAGTTGGAGCCGAAGGACCAAGCCAGCGGGGCCAGCAAGGCCCTCTGTTCGAGTTGGTCGAGGGCGAGGGTTCGAGTCTGGCACCGTCTCACGACGGCTCGCGTTCTCCCGCGGGCGGGCGCCGTGAATCTCAAGATGCCGCGTGAATGAAGAGAGATCATGGTGTTGCTCCGGCATCGAGTCGTGACCGAGTGCGTACTTTCGACTACGCGCGGGATCGCTCTCGGCCCACAGAAGAACCAACTTTAGGAAGGCGAGAAACCTACTGAAATGATTGACAAGTCTCACCTGTCCCGTCAATAAGTGTCCCGAGAAAGCCGAGCACAGTCAGGAAGGGCCGTTGACTTGGCAGGACAAAAGGCCACATGTTAAGCGGTTTACGACTAGGTTTAAATAACCCGTATCTGCCGGGCAGATCCGGTGTCACAGTTCGGCCCGATTGGTTGCGGCGGAACAGAAAACCGCGGGTCCAAGGTCGAGCCGCCAGGCGATGAGTGCGAGCAGGAAGAGGCGGGCGCCGGTACGAATCGGAGCCTTGTGGCCCAAGCGTAAGCGCTTCCGCCGGGGTGATCACCAACCGGGAGAGCTTGCTGCTCGGAGTGACGAGGGGAGTGCCACATGCCGCGTCGCAACCTGCCAATCCCTTCCCGATCCACGCGCGATCTCAGGAGTGCAAGTGTGGAATAAGCGAGAAATCCGCGCGAAGGGACAAGCATCTACGCCATGATCATCTCCAAACTGAAGGTCCTGGGCGCTGCGGCCTTGACCTGCGTCTTCGTGCTCGGCGGAATCCAGACCGTCGGCCAGCAGTTGGGCCGGCCCCGCAAACCGGCCCCGGCGCGGCCGAAGGCCGGCGACCGCCAGGCCGCTCTCATCCGATCGGTGAACAAGCTCCAAGCCGAGCTGGACGAGTCGGTCAAACTGAACGCGAGGCTCCAGAAGGAAGCGCGGGAACTTCGAGCGAAGCTGGCAACCGTCCCCGCCAGCCAGTCGGGGGCCGCGCCGCCGAAAGCGGCCCCAGATAAAGGTGCAGGGCCGGCGCCCAACAACTCGTTCGTACAATCCAGGCAAGCTCATCTTCGCGGCCTCGACGACGGGCGACAGGGGCGTTGCCCATGTCACGGAATCGGGCAAATCGCAGATCGTCACGCTGATGATCTCCAAGGACGCGCGGCTCCATGTGGATCCCATCGTCGATCCGAGCGGCGTTGCCCTGAGTCTGGTAGGTTCGAAGATCGAGCGGATCGCCGTCTACGGCTTCGCGGACCAGAAGTGATACCCGCTTGACCTTCGCGAGCCGGCAAAGGGTCGCGTGTCGCCGAGTGTCGCCCCTGGCATCGTCACCTATACCATTGGCCGCCGTGTGTACGCCTTCAGCACGATGGCGAAGCACTGGGATGTGGCGGAACTACCTGCCGGCTCCTCGGCGTTCCCCATTCTGGGTCAGGGCCTGGCACCCCGCGGGCTGGCCGACATGTTTTCACGTTTGACGCCCCGCGCGGCAAGTGGAGTCACATCGATGTCGCCGCCCTCTTCAACCGCCCTGATGCGGAGCAGAAGGAAGACGCCAAGCCTCGGAAGTGAAACGCCCTAGCCCCGATCCTCTTGCCGCGTGCTCGTGGGACAAGATTCCAATCTTGTCCATGGATCTCCTGATCCCCATATAAATGACAAGATTGGAATTTGTCCCACGTGCGAATGACAAGATTGGAATCTTGTCCCACGTCGGTCAGACGGTTTTCGTGAACCCCGGCATGGCGACCGGATAATGACCGGCGGCGTCAGGCTGGACGGGAGCGGGGGAATGCATGGTCAGCTTGTCCAGTCCCGGGGCCAGCTCGATCTTCGACTTCATCGCCTCTTCCCAGGTGACCATCTTGCCCGACTCGGCGGCCATCCGGCCCATGATGCCGACCATCGCCGCGCAGGCGCAGCGCTCGGCTTCGTTGTAGGGCTTGTCGTTGCGGATGGCGTCGAAGAGCAGGTCATGCTCCACCTGATAGTGATTGCACTCCGGCCCGCTGTACTTCCAGACCAAATTGCCGGGAGTGGGCTTGTGTCCCCGATAGATCTTCGGGTCGTGAATGCCCTCGCCCAGCACGGCGCAGCCCTTGGCGCCATGGATCTGGGAGCCGAAGAAGCCCCAGCACTGGTCCATGTGCCGGCCTTCGGCCATGAGCCGGGTGCCGTCGGGGAACGTGTACTCGACCAGGTAGTGGTCGAAGAGCTGGTCGGGAATGGCGCGAACCTGACGGCCGCCCTGTCCCTGGCAAGAGACCGGCCACGCGCCTTTCACCCAGCAGCAGACGTCCAGGTTGTGAATCAGCCAGTCGAGGAGGAAGCTGCCGTTGAGCCAGGTGAAGTTTGAGTAGTTGCGAATCTGGTGGGCCAGCTCGCTTTCGCCGGGTTTCTTGGGTATGAAGCCGACCGGCGAGTGCATCCGGTAAGCGTAGCAGGTGATCACCTCGCCGATCGCGCCCTTGTGAATCTGCTCGGCGGCCTGCTCCAGCGGTTTGTAGTGGCGGCTCATGAGCCCGCCGGCGATCTTCAGGTTTTTCTGCTTGGCGGCCTGGCCGGCCTTCAAGATCCGCCGCACGCCCGGGGCGTCGACGCCAAACGACTTCTCCATGAAGACGTGGCAACCCTTGGACACCGCGTACTCGACGTGGATCGGCCGGAACGCGGGAGGTGTGGCCAGGAGGACGACGCCGCCCGGAGCCACCAGGTCGATGGCCTTCTTGTAGGCGTCGGTGCCCAGGAACTGGCGGTCCGGCGGTACGTGAAGCTGCGCCGAGTGGCTGTTCTGGAGCTGGTCCAGGCTGCTCTTGAGCCGGTCTTCAAAGACGTCGGCCATGGCGACCAGCCGAGTCGGCCCCTTGGTGGAAAGAGCCTGGTCGGCCGCTCCGGTGCCTCGGCCGCCACAGCCGACCAGCACGATCGGGATCGTATGATCCTCACCCGCATAGCCGCGCGCGGCGATGGCTCGCTCGAGCGCTGCTCCGGCCACGGCGGCGCCGGCGGTTGTCGTGAGAAAATCGCGCCTCGAGGAATGGGGCTCGATCCGGACGGGGTCTCGCATGGGAATCCTCCCTCGTTGGAGTTTGCGGTTCTTAGGAGCTTGCACGTCGTTGCGACAACAGCGCGCGGGCTGCTTCGCCGCGGCCTGTCGTATCAATTCAGGGTTGCTTGCTTGAGGGCGGACCAGTCCAGCCCCGGGGTAAGCCGGATCACTCGACCGGTTCGATCTTCATCTTGTCGGTGGAGATCTCCATTCTCGCGGGGGAGATTGGCGGGGTGGGGAAACGGGTCGGGGAACTCGAGGCCGCGGCGGGACGTCCCGCCTCGACGGCGCGCACAATGACCTCGGTGACGATGTCCAGCCCCATGCTCTGGGAGTCGAGGACCATATCGTAGTTGTGGGGATCGGCCGAGACCATCCGGTGCATGGTGCGATCAAACTGGGCGCGGCGGCGATCCAGGTCCTTGGCGGCCCGCCGGGCGGTTCGCACCGAAACGCCCATCCGCTCGGCCAGCCGCAGGGCGCGCACACGCAAGGGGGCGATGATCCGGATCGAAAGCGTCGTCTCGCGCGGCAGCATGAACCCCGCGCCCCGGCCAACCAGCACCGACTCGCCGGCCCGGCCGATGGCCTCGATCAGCTTGGCCAGGTGATCGAGGTAGGCTTCCTGAGGAGCGTAGTGCTCCTCGCGCAGGGGCAAGAGCCAGTCCTGCACGGCGCTGGGGGCCAGCTCGTCGAAGGTCCGGACGTCGTCGACCGGCAGCTCCATCCGGTGGGCGATGGCCTCCAGGAGCTCGTGGTCGTAGACCTTCCAGCCCAGCCGCTGACCGACCATCCGGGCGATGGCGCCGCCCCCCGCGCCGGCCTCTCGGCTGATGGCGATATTCTGGAACCGGGCGACCGTGCGCGGAGCGTCCGGAAGATCGCCCGTCTCGTCGCCCTGGCCCAGGAACCAGCGGAAGACGGACATCGGCCAGTCCCGCAAGCCGAAGATTCGGGACGGCTGGGATTCGGATGTCGAGCTGGCGTACGTCTCCCACACCGACATGGGCCGATCTCCTCCGGCTCTCCCAGGATTCAACTCCAGTCTAGAGCCTGTCTCGCCCGCTGAAAAGAGTCGTGATCCGTGTAAACCTTACAAAAAAGCCCGTGACCCGACCAGCCCGTCGAGATTTTGGATTTTTTTTCTCAAGTTTCGCGATTTCAGTAAGTTGAGAACAGGCTTCCAGGCCTGGCGCCGGCCTGGCACGCACTTTGCGATTCCCCCGATCTCCGAAGGGTTTAACCGAGACTCGCCCTCGCGGGTCTCTTCCGGGAACCGAGAGAAGGACTCCCTCCGCGATGAGTAATCGGCGACACACCTTGCTCTGGATGAAGGACCTGATCGACCACATGTCGCGCTGTCACGACCAGCTCGAATGGACCAAGGACGGCGCGACCCAGCTTTTCCTGGCCGAGGCGATGCTCGGCGACCTGGTCGAATGCCAGCGGCTCTGCGAGCAGTTGCGCACCACTCCGCAGTCCAGACAATCGGCAGTTTCTCCCCAGAATCTTGTGCTGGCGTGATGGGCGGTCGGAACGAGCAACCCGTGTCCCCGGCCCTGGCGTCAGACTTTGAACTTGCCATCCCCTGGGATCGGATTGATACGTCAACGCTCCTTCCTTCTTGCATGGGGCAGCGCGGTCGAGACAGACGATGAGCCTGGTGGGGGAATTCCATGACATCGACCCTCAATATCCCCTTTCAGATCGTTGCCGGCGTCCATGAAGTCGAGGGCGGAGGCTACTGGGCCGAGGTGCGCCGGCTGCCCGGATGCCTCGCCCCAGCCGAGACGCTCGACGCCCTCAAGGGAAACCTGGTTTAGGCGCAATACCGTTCCTCTTAGCGCAAGTCATAGCCTCGTGTAAACTTCGGTTGTGTACGTCATGACCAAG
>JBMFUH010000399.1:0-6349 GCA_049966735.1 Isosphaeraceae bacterium | reverse complement strand
GTGTTCAATCCGTGGCCCTTCATCGTCTTTCGGTTGCGGCTCGGCCGCGCTGTGAATGCTTCTACATCAGCTCCGCAATCCCGCTCGTTGCATTACTGCGGGTGGGGCTAGGAGGCGCGGGCCAGAAACGCGCGTACTCCGCTTGTCTTCTCGTTCTAATGTGCGTCGTTGCGGCTGGAGTATTCTTCCTTACGCCGCCGCTCCCCGAATGAGGGCAATCACGAACAATCACCAAGGTGCGGGCCGCTTTTCCCCTCGCCGTTTCATGATCACCTCGGTCATGCCGAAAAGTGTTGCGTGCTCTTGGCGAGCTTCGCGCCTTGGCGAGACGTCCCCATCGTGCCGACCTCATGGCGTGACGTCGGGCCGGGAGTAGGAGTAAGAGCAGGATTATGAGTTACGAGGGATGAGAGGGCTGGGGCTCGGAAAAATGCGAGGAATGTCTGGAGAATATGAATCATTATGCAAAAACATACCGCATACTGATAATGGAGTAATCCATACTCTTTGGCAAATCGGTCTCTGATAGGGAACGGGCGTGAAATAACCTCCCGTCTTGCGTTTCGGTAGAACGGAATGAATTTCGTTCCACGATTGGCGGGCGACGCCGCTTCGGGTCAGTGAGGCCCGGACGGTGTCGCACACCAGGCGCGGCTTCGCCGGCTGCGCCAGGTTCGCGGGTTGCGTCCAGAAGGACGGTTGCTAGGGCGATGACGCCTCATGGACGTATCAGCCAGGCCGGCGGCGCGGGCAAAATCGACGTCCCTTCCTGAAAGCGCGTGCGAAACGCGCCAGAACGAAGCCAATTGTGCAATTGACATAAGCATTTTGTAAATCAAGTCTTACGCTGAAAAACGGCCTAAATTGGCGCGCGGAACGAAGCCAATCTTCACGGGTTCTTCACAATCTTCGTGGGGCTTCGGGGCCAGACCGATCTTCCATTTTGGTCCAAGATCAGCGTGCCACTGGCACCCTTCACGATCATCGTCAGCGAGGTGGCGACTTGACGCGGCGAGGATTCTTGAGCCACGGATGAACACTGATGAAACACGGATCGGAATGAGAATTGGAATTGGCGGCGCCGGTCTCGGATGCGACCTTGGCGCCTGAGCCCCTGAATCTCATCCGTGTTCATCCGTGTTCATCCGTGCTCATCCGTGGCCTGTTCCCCTTTGAGGGTCTTCACGGTGTCAAGGGGCGAGTCCCGCATCAGCGCGAAGGGCCGCATCATGCACCTGGTGCACGGGCGGTTCCTCAAGCGACCTGCACCCGGCCGACCGGCAAGCCTTTCCCGTGCGCGGCGGTGCGACGTCGAGATCGTGTCCAAGAAAATCCTGGTCAATATTGGACAAGATCACGGAATGTCACACTTTGGACCTGATTTTCGAGAGTGTGAGGCGACAGACCAGACCATGTCACACAATGTCACACTCTGGACGAGATGTTCGAGACTGTGAGCCGACGGACTAGACCATGTCACACAATGTCACACTCTGGACGAGATGTTCGAGACTGTGAGGTGACGGACCAGACCATGTCACGGAATGTCACGGTTTCGCGTGATGAGATTCAACAACCCGCCGCCAAAAGACGTGGCTTCGCAATGGTTGGGCAAGCCTTGCGGGTTGCGTGCAGATGGACGGTTGCTCCGGCGGTGACGCCTCCAGGACGTGTCAACAACGCCGCCGGCGCGAGCAGGATCGACATCCCATCCTGAAAGCGCGTGCGAAACGCGCCAGAACGAAGCCAATTTCCATTTGACGCGAGTACCTTGGAAGATCAGGAGTTATGCTAAAAAGTGGCTTAAATTGGCGCGCGGAACGAAGCCAATCTTCACGGTTGCTTCATAATTCTCATGAGAGAGCCGCGGATTGGCTGGTCCGCGCCGCTGTTGCTTGATCGGCCGGCGGCGCGGAGAGCCTCACCCCCGGAATTTGGTCTTGGGCCGGGCGGCGGCCAACTCGTGCAGGGTGTGCATGATGTTGTACGCCGACAGCTCGCAGAGCAGGCGCGTGACGTCGGCGTGGAGCTTGTCGGAAAGCTCGGGCTCAACCCGCTTCATCACCTCGACCAGCCGGGCCTCCTGTTCCTGCAACTCTTGGGGGTCGATCTTGCCGTCGGCCATCGCTTCCATGAAGCCATTGAGCCGGTGGGCGTATTCCTGAATCAAAGGCGTGTCGGTGGCCTCGTCCAGCCAGTGCGTGCGACCGTGTTCCTTGCTCATCGTTTTGCCTTTCCATTTGTCATCAAGAAACATGTTGATCCTAAACACACCATCATCAATCTTCCATCATCTTGCGGATCGCCGCCAACCGCTCCTGGAGCCGGGACCGCTCGTCGGGCTGCTCCAGGCGCTTTCGCCAGTCGTCGGGGAGAAAGGTCTTCGAGGTGCACTCCAGCACCGCGGCCAGCTCTTGCTTCTCTTTCTCCAGTCCCTGGGCCGACGGGACGAACTCGTCGATGGCCTGCTTGAGGTCCTCGCCCGCGAGGCTTTCGCGACCGGCGAGCAGGGCCTTGCGCTTGGCGAAAAGGACGATGCTCTCGATATCGGCCCCGCTCAGGTTCCGCTGGGCAAGGCCTTCGGGCAGGAAGTCGGGGTTCAGCTCCGCCTTGTTTTTCTTGCCCATCACCTGGAACATGGTGCGAACCTCGGCCTCGTCCCGTGGGGTGAACAGGGGCAAGTGCACCTCGGCGCGGCCTTGGCGCTTGAGGTCGATCGGCAGCAGGTCGGGCCGGCTGGTCAGGAGCATCCAGATCAGCTTGCCGCGGTACCGCGTGTCGCCCATCTGGCTGGCGATCATCGAGAAGACCCGGGCGGACGTGCCGGAATCGCCGCCCGATTCCCGACTCCCGAGCGTCGCGTCGGCCTCGTCGATCACCACGACAACCGGCCCCATGGCCCGGAGCACGGCCAGAAGTTGCTCGAGGTTGCCTTCGGTCTCGCCCACGTACTTGGAGCGGAAGTTCTTGAGCTCGACGCAAGGGACTCCCACCGAGCCGGCGAAGCACTCGGCCAGGTAGGTCTTGCCGGTGCCCACTGTGCCGCAGATCAGGTAACCCATGGCCGTGGCGTCGAGCCGCCCTTGGGCCAGGAGGGCCGCGTCGTCGATGAGCCGCTGGCGGACTCCCTCGTTGCCCACGAAGTCGGCCAAGGTGTGCGGCGGCTCGACAAACTCCACGAGGCCCCGCGCCTGCCGCTCGATCAGCCCTTTTTTCAGCACCTTGAGGTTGCCGGCGTCGAGCTTGGTCCCCGATTTTTCGGCCCGGGCCAGGAGCCGTTCCAGGCTGACCAGGGTCAGGCCGCTGGTGAGGTCGGCAAGCTGCGTGGGGGTGAAGTCGGTCAGGTTGCCCAGGTGGCCGTCGCGGCCGTCAAACCAGGTGGCGAACGCCTGGCGGGCCGGGGCGTCGGGCAACGAGATTTCCAGGGTGCCCACGTGCGGGCTGGCGACCAGCCGCTCGTTGAGCTCGGTGAGGCGGTCGCAGAGCATGCAAACGGCGATGTTGCTCCGCTTGATGTAGGGGCTCTGCGCCCAGGAGAGCAAGCGCACCAGGCGCGAGCCCTGGGGACCGGCCATCTGGCTCAGCTCGGAGGTGGGTATGAGAAACTGAGCATGGTCGAATATGATTCCAACATTCACTCGTTTTGTGGGATCATCTTCCAACGTGTTCTTCTGGAAGAGCTGATCGATCAAAGCGAGGATGGCGTCGGGGTCCTTGGGCCAGGTCTTGGGCTCGCCGATCCGTTCGGAGACCGCTCCGAACATCTGGCGCAGGCGGTCGCGATTGGTGCCTGCGACCATCCTCAGGCCGTAGCTCAGGTCGTGGATCAGGACGATGTCCCAGGCGCCGAAGAGCTGGGTCGCGAGGAAGTCGGCCAGCGAGCCGTAGGTGCCCGGCTCGTCCGCGTCCTGGCGAATCAGGTCGTGAACGTTGCCGTGGAAGACGAAGAGGGAGGTGGACCCGGCGTAGTACAGGTCGGCGAATTCCCGGGCCCAGGCGGGGAACCACCGGGGGGTGGGAGCGGCTTCATTCCCCGGCAGCAATTGAGGCGCGGCGGGCGTCGGCGGTGGTTCGGCCGAGGCGCTGGCCTGGTTCGCCGGTGTCGCGGCCGGCTCGGCGGCGGAAGTCCCCTTCACCACGGGTTGATTCTCCAGACGGCTTGGTTCAGCGGTTCAGATTTCCGGCAAGGCCTCCAGGCTCTTGGTCGCGGGGCCGAGTTGCTTGGTGGACTGGGCGGCCGCGGGGGTGGCGAGGCCCATCTCCTTCTCGAACTCCTTGAGCGCGTCCTCGGCCATCGTCTTCTCGACGGCGATCTCGCGCTTCACGTCCTCGACGCCTTCGCCGGAGAGGTCGGCGGCCACGCGGACCCGGGCGCGGTTCTTGTCGATCTGGTCCTGGAGAACCTGCTCGGCCTGGCCGAAGTCGGTGGTGACGTTGAAGTTGAACTGGTTGGCAAGCTGCGACATCTCGGCCTCGGCGCGGCTCATCTTGAGGTCGGCGTCGTACTTGGCGATGCGTTGCTTGACCTCTTCGAGCTTCTCAACCGCGTGCTTGATCTTGAGCAGGTTGTTGTTGTACGCCTGCTCGTGCAGGCCAAGCTGCTTCTCATTCTCGGCGAGGTCCTCCTTGGCGCGCTTGAGATCGAGGGCGAACTTGGCCGCGGTCTCGCGATCTCCCGCGCCCAGGTAGGCCTTGATCTTCGCCTCGATGGTCGCCACCTGCTTCTGCTGCCCTTGCACCTGCCGGTTCACACGCTCCACCAGCGCCCGGTACTGGGCCAGGCCCTCGCGGCCTTCCCGCATTTGGTCGACCGATCGGTCGTATTCATACTGCATCTGGGCGATGGGATCGTAGCCGCCGAACCAGTTGCCCAGCTTGTTGAACTGTGCCGCGATGGCCTTCCAGATTTTTCCCAGAATCATGGTTCACCTGTATTCGTGTCTCTGAGGAAATGCAGGTCGATAGTGCTATCCTAGTGAATGTCACTCGCTTTTTCCACGCGGCGATTGTCCTCTTGCACGTCACCATCCTCGCTCGACGGTCTCGCTGTCCCCGAGCCGGCCGCCGTGCTAGACTTCGCCTGGGTAGCCGTGCTTGGCGTCGGTGGGGAAGGAACCCGGTAAAGGTGATCGGCCGTCGGCTGTTGAATCTGGACCGAGGGCTTGGCCAGGTTGACCGGGGTTGTTAGATTAGAGCGGTTTTCGGGTCGATCGCTCACCGTAGGGTCCGCTGTGCGGACCGACGGCCAGAGCAATTGGTCCGCACAGCGGACCCTACGATATTCAATGAGTGCGCAAGCCGACTGCAAACCGCTCTAGTGGTCTGCAATCGACTCAACGTCGAGGCTCTTCGACGACGAACGTGTCGAGACTTGACCTGCCTGGGCCAGAAGTTCGAGAATGAGCTCCTCCTGGCCGCCAATGATTCGAGGAACGGGCCATGTCGTTTCGGGGTGTTTTCATCGCGGTCGTCCTCAGTACGGCCCTGATCGTTTCAGCCTTTTTGATCCAGTCGCGTCGACCCAAGATCGAGGTCAACCGGCCGACCGCGGCGCTCGTGAGTGCCACGGGGAAATGCGCCGATTGCCACCGCCATGAAACCTCGGCGGTGATCCACGAATACGAGATGAGCCGCCACAGCGCCGCGGGGGTCAACTGCCTGGACTGCCATCAGCCGAGCAAGGGGCAGGAGCCCTATGACCACAAGGGCTTTACCATCACGAGGAAACTCACGGCGGCCAATTGCCAGGGTTGCCACCCCGAGCAGTACAAGCAGTATCTCGAGAGCCGACACGCCGCCCCGGCCTGGGCGGCCATCGCGGGGAAGCAGGACTTCACGCCCGAGCAGGTCGCGTTTGCCGAGAAGATCCACAAGGGGGCCGTCGACCGCGACCCGCACGAGCTGACGAAAATCGAGGGACTGGCCGCGGTGAACAAGGGCTGCCGCCAGTGCCACGACGTGGGCCGGCCCAACAAGGAAGACGGAACCATCGGCACCTGCACGTCGTGTCATGCCCGCCATGTGTCGTCGGTCGCGCTCGCGCGGCAGCCCGAGACCTGCGGTCAATGCCACATGGGGCCCGACCATTCCCAGCTCGAGATCTACCACGAATCGAAGCATGGCGTGCTGTTCAACGCCCAGCGCGGCAGCATGAACCTTGACGCGAAGCCCCAGGAACTCACCACCGCCGACATGCCCGTGCCCACCTGTGCCACCTGCCACATGAGCGGGTTGGAGGGGAACGAGACCGACAAGCTCAAGACGACGCACAACACGTCGGAGCGGCTGTCTTACTACCTCTTCGCGGCGGTGTCGGACCGCAGGCCGAACTACGAGAGCGGCCGGCGAA
>JBMFUH010000398.1:0-6363 GCA_049966735.1 Isosphaeraceae bacterium | reverse complement strand
GTCTCCCTGGCGGCCTTCGGAGCGGCGGCGATCTTCGCCTGGCTCCGCGCGATCGAGCGTAAGACTTGCGCATCGATGGTGCTGGCGGGAGTCTGTTCCGGCCTTGCCTTGGGGGTGAAATACCCGGCGCTCGTGCTTGTGGCCTTGCTGGGTCTGGCGATCCTGAGCCGGCCGATCCTCGACCGCTCGTGCCACTCTTGCCGAGGTCTCGCCTGCGCGCTCGGGCTGGGGACGGCGTTCCTGGCGGCGACGGTCGTCGTCGGAGGCGGCTGGTATCTGCGCGCCTACATTCATACCGGCAACCCGGTCTTTCCCTTCTTCAAGAGCTTCTTCGGCGGGGCGGGGCTGGAGGAGGTACTGGCGCCCATCAAGCGCCCGCTCGCCACGAATCCCTTGGCCCTGCTCTCGGCGCTTGTGCCGTTGACCCTGGAGCCCCAGCGTTTTGACAGCTTCGCCCATCAGTTTGGCCCGCTCTTCCTGCTTTTCCTCCCAGCGCTTCTCCTGGAGCGTCCGCCCCGGCGAGTGCTTGGCCTGGCTGGCCTGGGCTACGCCTTCTTGATCCTCTGCATGACCCAGCGGCAGAGCATGCGGTTTCTGTTGATCGCGCTGGGGCCGATGTCGGTGGGCGTGGCCTATCTGGCCAGCCGCTGGTGCGATCGCCGGACGCTCCCCGCGCGCGCGCTGGTGGTGGTCTTGATCCTGGTGCTGACCCTGGAGACGGGAATCGCTCTCGCCCGGGCCGGCCGGGTGGCGGGAACCGTGCTGGGAACCGAATCGTTCGCGCACTGTCTGGCCCGGATCGAGCCGACGTTCCGCGTGGGCCGGTGGGTTGACGAGCACTTGCCCAGAAGGGCGCGGTTGATCGGGCAAGATCATCGCGGCTTCTACATTCCCCGAGACTACACGATGGAGCTGGCCCATCGCCGCCGGACGGGCCTGGGATCGAGCGGCGAGTCGTCGCGGCAGATTGTCGAGACGCTGAAGAAGGAGGGTTACACGCATCTGATGCTCTGTCCGCCCGAAAAGAAAGGGGAGATCGAATTTGACCCGACGCTCTCGCGGCTGCTCTCGCCCTGGCTGCTCACGCACACTCCTCTTTATCATGAAGACCTCACCGATCCTGACGGCGTCGTTCGCCATTACTCGATCTACGCGCTGGGCGATGGCGAGCGAACGGCGAAGGCCGCGGGGAATGAAAGCCTGAGACGATGAGCCAGCGACATCCGACTCTCGCGGAACTGAGGGAGGTCGTCCAGAAGCAGCGGCACCGGGAGATCGGCAACTGGCTGGCTCGCCGGATCGCCCGGCCGACGGCTGTGTACGGAACGTGGATGGCCGTCCGCCTCGGTCTCTCCGCCAATCAGGTCACGCTCGCTTCCCTGGGAGCAAGTCTGGCCGGCGCTTCGGCAATCGGCTCGGGCTCTCGGCTCGGCTTCGTCGCTGGGACAGCGCTCCTGCACCTGGGCTTCTGGCTCGATCACGTGGACGGCCAGGTCGCCAGGTGGAGACGAACCGCATCGCTGGGCGGCGTCTATCTTGACTATCTGATGCATCACCTGGTCAACCTCGCATTGGGTTACGCGCTTGGCTTCGGGCTGGCGATCCGGTCGGGCAGTCCGCTCTGGTCCGTTGCCGGGTTCGCCATCGCGGCCGGCTGGGGCTTGCTCTCGCTGCACAACGATTGCCGCTACAAGGCGTTCTTTCAGCGGCTCAAGAGCGTCAGTGGAAGTTATCGTGTGGAAGGCGGCAGCGGTGGCCGGCCAGCGCTCCCCGCACCATGGCCCCGGAGCGGACTGGGAATGTTCACCTGGCCGGCCTACAAGCTCTGCGAGCCGCACGCGGTTCTCCTGAGCGTGACGGGTCTGGCCGTGATAGCAGTGCTGAATGCCTCGTTCTGGATGATCTGCTGGCAAGTCGCCGTTCTGGGCATGGCCTTGCTGGCACCGCTGCTTGCCTCGGCGCGGATCGCGCGGGCCGTGACCCGGGGAACGGTGGAAGCGGAGTTCGACCGCTGGTTCCAGCCGGCCGAGGTTGGCCGGGCACCGTTGTTACCCAGCGCTCGGGGCGGTAGAGTGCCGACGAACCGGTAGAATGAGCGTCATTCTCGGCAGGCTGACTCGGTTGAGCCTGGATCGTTGGGAGTGGGAGAGGCGCATGGACGAGATGCCGGAAGAGGTGATCCGCCGGGAACTCGGCCCGTCCGAAAAACTGAAATGGTCTGGCCAGCCGCGGCAGGGCCTCGTGCTGCGTGCGGCGGATGCTTTCCTGATTCCCTTCAGCATCATGTGGGGCGGGTTCGCCATCTTCTGGGAAACCATGGTGATCATCCAAGGCGCGCCGTTCTTCTTCGCCCTGTGGGGCATCCCTTTCGTGCTGGTCGGGCTGTATCTCATGATCGGGCGATTCTGGGTCGACGCGCGGCAGCGGGCAGCCATGGCGTACGGCGTCACGTCGGAGCGGGTCGTGATCGTGTCGGGGATGCGGTCCCGTACCGTGAAATCGCTGGATCTCAGCACTCTTTCCGAGGTGACGTTGACGGAACGGTCAGATGGCTCGGGCACCATCACCTTCGGTCCGTTGCCGTTCCTGCCTGGGACGCGAGCCGAGGCCGGCTGGCAGGGCTTCGGCCAGCCCCTCGTCCCCTGCTTCGACCTTCCCGGCAACGCGCGGGAAGTCTACGAGATCATCCTCAAGGCTCGCCAGGCAGCCAAGCAGCACGTCTGACCGACCCTGCTTCAGCCCTCTCGGCCCGCCGCGGCCGTTTGTGTTACCATCGAGTTTGCACTCAGCGGGCCGGTCCGCTGAGCTTGGGTCGTTAGCCGCTGATTCCCGCGCGAGGGCAGAGATAAATCTGGGCCAGTGAGAGCAATGGATACCTTCACAATTACACTACCAGAGGAGCAGGCGCATCGGCTCCGGGAGCGGGCCAAAGAAGCGGGGGTTTCCCTCGAGCAGTTGCTGCGGGACGGGGTCGAGGATTGGCTCACTCGGCCCGGTCAGGATTTCGCGGGGGCCGCGTCGTACGTCCTGGAGAAAAACCGCGAACTCTACCGTCGATTGGCATAGCCCGATGCGCTGCCTGAAGTTATCGAAGCGGTAGAACGCGGAAAAGGAGATGATCATGTCCGATGCCGCGATCGCCTTATTCCGCCTCCACGTCGAGCGTCATGGGGATGTCCGCGTTGACGCCACAACCAGAAACGCCTACCGCGAGCTGGCCCGTGCCGGGCTGATGGTGCCGGTCAGCACGTATGCCGGAGGCCCGGAATCCGCTTACCGGCTGACCAGGGAAGGGTTCGAACGGAAGGGCGAGATTATCGGTTGCTCGAAGGAAGCAGTGTGACAGGCCCCAGGCATGGTTTTCGAGTTCATTCATTTGAAATCATTCCAGATGAAGCCTGCGACTAACGCGCTCGGGCCCGGTTGATTCGCCTCGCCATGTCGCTGATCGGCAGCTCCGTTTTCTCCGCGGCCCTGAGCGCCGCCGCGTGATTCCCGCTGTAGCGAAGTTCTTCGTACTCATGGACTATCGTCGCGTCGATCCGATCACGTAGCCGGGCCTTGGCCCGTAGTCTGCCGCCCTTCTGGCCTTTCAGTAGCTCGGGGTTCAGCACGCCTGAGTCAATCACCACGCCGGTCGTGTTTTCGCCGCCCTGTCGGCCGTACGCATTGAACGCCTGCCAGCGGCCATCGCCTTCGTAGTTCGGTTGGCCGTTCATCTCATCGGGAATGCCGAGTTCGGCGTTGCGGATCGCGACATGCTCCTCCAGTTTGTCCGCCCAGCGGACGGCGAAGTCCTGCGCGTGGTCGGAGATGTCAGTGGGCACCTTGTCGGTCATCCGAGCAGCATACAGGCCCTCAGTGGGCGGCTCAAGATTGCCGTATTGCTTTGAATGAGAAGCCCCAGAGTGGCTGGCCCCTTCGTGTCCGTGACCAACATCTGGCTGTGATAGAGCGGCTACGGCCGGTGCTGAGGAGGATCCGGACCGCGACGGAATCTGGTATCATGAAGGCTGTTATTGACGCGCGTGGCCGCTGAACTGGGGCTTGAGACGTTCCTCGTGCACCGCTGGCAAAGGGCGTTGGCCGTCCTTCGGTGGGCGCCAGGCGCGGGGCGGGATAGGATGGCGGTTGAGCGCTCCGCGTCAGCGAGGTAAGTCGATGAATCGAATCCAGTTACAGGACCTGGCGTTGGACGGAGCCGCAGGCTCGCAGCCTGGTTTCAGCCGTAACCGACGCAACCAATGGGGTGCTGACATGGATCAGGGGCCACTGGTGAAGGAAGAGATCGACGCTGGCGAGGAACTCATTCGCGATTTCAACAAGTTTGCACTTGTAAATGCCGCATTCTGGCTGAAGGCCAGCGACGATGACCATCGATACCTCTACATCGCTTCCGACCAGATTACGGGTGCGAACATCGATGTGGGATATGGGGAGGTGCTGCGTCTGGCACCCCCGATGCAGTCTCTCTATCTCAACCCCTTCCGGGTGAAATTGATCAGCGCGGATCATCCCCTGGCGAAGGCGGCCGTGGAGATCCACGATCGCTTCTCAGGGCAGAGGCCAATGCGATTCGGTGGAACGATATTCGGCGGTGCGGCTGTCGATGATCTTTGCATCTATCCGTCCCCTCTGCCGGGGCCAGTGCCCTAGCGCGTAACCTCGCGCTGGCCCGGCCCGCGGCGGGGGTCTTTGGTAACATCAAGGCAGCTCGGCGGGCGTGTGTGCGGATCTTGAGTTTCAGGCGACTGGGAGAGCAGATGATGAGGCGAGATCCCAAGAAGGCTGACACCTACCGCTTCAACGGCAATCCTCACTTGCACTCCGGCAGCATCCGCCCGGTCACCATTACTGACCTGGTCGTGCAGATGCGGCAATTGGAGGCGAAGCTGGCCGACCCCGAGGATCCCGACGACACGAAGTGGACCGAACGCTGGTTAAATCGGTACGAGGCGGAGCTGGCCAAGAAGCTCAACGGGCGGTCTCTCAAGGGGGAGGAGAGAGCGAAGGCCACGTCGCACCGGCGCCAGCGTCCTGGACGTGAAGCGCTTGACGATTAACCTCGCTTTGGGTCCGCCCCGGCCCGCCGCAGCCGTTTGTGGTATCATCGAACTTGCACTCGGCGGGCTGGTCCGCTGAGCTTGGGTCGTTAGGCAGCGGGAGGCTCAGGGCATGGTCCTATCTCATCCGCTCGAGTCCGAACCTCAAACGTCGGCGGGCCAGCTCGCTCGACCTGGGCGACGTGTCCTTCGATGGATGGCCATCACCTTTGCCGGGTTGGCTGGGGTCGCGACGGTTCTACTCCTCTGGCCGTTAGCCCACATCTCCCCGGCAACCGCGTCGCTCATCACCCCCGGCATGACCGCCGAGCAGGCCGAGCGAATTGTCGGCGCCCCGCCCGGCTGGTACGACGGGGTGGGGGGCATCGGGACGAATGAGCCTCCCATCAAGGGCAGTTACTGGAGGGCGTGGACTGGTTCCCAGGGCACCTTGATCCTCTATCCGGATCAGAATGGCCGTGTGGGCAAGGTGATGTTTTACCCGGCCCTGTGGGCGGAGCGGTCTATATGGCAATTCCTCGTCGAGCGTCTCACCCGGAGCACCGATGAGCAATGGCAGCGATGGTGGATTTACGGCAATCACACCTGACTCGGCTCCGGCGCGGCGGTTTGTGGTATCTCAAGCCTTCCACCGCCGGGCCAGTCCGCCGGGCTCTGGTCATGAGGCGATTCTTTCAATGACCCATCCCGCGGCGGCTCGCCGCACTTTCAGCTTGTGGCAACACATGGCAGGAGTTGCTGTTATTGCGGTCGTCTTCGCGGCCATTGCCTGGGCCGAGCGGGCAGGTGTCTGGTGGTGGACCTCCCAGACAATCGAATGCAGTCTCTATTTCTTTCCTCGCTTCGCCTGGGTCGCCGGTGCGGCCACGCTCATCGCGCTGATCGCATCGGCCGTCGATCGACGGGTGTGGAGGCTACGGTCGCTCTGGATGCTGTCTCCGATCGCCGTCCCGGTGCTCCTGCTCGCCTTCGGGATTGCGTTCCGGCATACCACCTTCGACCCGGCACCTGAATGGCCCAGGCACGTCGTCGAGTGGTTCCTCTGGCTGCTGCTGCCGCTCGCGCTCACGTTGCTAGCCTGCTTCCGTTCGGTGTCGAATTGGCTGATCATCCTCGGCCTCTCGATTGCCGCGATCTGGCTTTCGTACGGCGCTGGGATGATGAGCTGGATGTCCGTGACCAACATCTGGCTGTGATGGAGCGGCCACGGCCGGTGGAGAAGCGGGTCTGGCCCGCGGCGGAATCCGGACAAACCGAGGAGAACATAGTGGATTATGGAATGGCGAGGGGTAAGCTGAGG
>JBMFUH010000397.1:0-6385 GCA_049966735.1 Isosphaeraceae bacterium | reverse complement strand
GCCTGGATCGAGATCTCGGCCGTCTCCAGGTCGCGGGTCTCGCCGACCAGGATCTTGTCGGGGTCCTGGCGGAGGATCGACCGCAGGCAGTTGGCGAACGTGACGCCGATGTCGGCGTTGATCGGCACCTGGATCAACCCCTCGATCTCGTATTCGACGGGCTCCTCGGTGGTGATGATCTTGTCCTCGATCTTGTTCAGCTCATTGAGCGTGGCGTAGAGGGTGGTCGTCTTGCCCGACGAGGTGGGCCCGGTCACCAGGATGATGCCGTTGGGCTTGGCGATCACTTGCATCCACTGAGACAGCGTGTCCTCGGGCATGCCCAGCTTGCGCAGGTCGAGCTGGACGACCGAGCGGTCGAGGATTCGCAAGACCACGCTCTCGCCGAACATGGTGGGGAGCGTGGAAACGCGGATGTCGACGCTGTTGCCCCCCAGGGCAAGCTGGATCTTGCCGTCCTGGGGCAGCCGCCGCTCGGCGATGTCCAGGTTGGACATGACCTTGATGCGGCTGGCGATGGCCGGGGCCAGGTGGCGGGGGGGAGGCACCAGTTCGTAGAGGATGCCGTCCACCCGGTAGCGCATCTTGTACTCTTCCTCGAACGGCTCGAAATGGATGTCCGAGGCCTTGTCCTTGATCGCCAAGAGCAGCACCATGTTGAGCAGCTTGCGCACCGGCGCGGCCTCGGCCATCTCCTCGATCGCCTCGAGGTCGATCGTGTTCTCGTTGCGGCCGGCGAGCTGGGCCAGGCCCTTGTCTTGCTCGATCTGCTTGACCACGTCCTGAATGGACTCCTGGTGACCGGCGTAGAGCCGCTCGATGGCGGCCGTCACGTCCGCCTCCGAGCTCACCGCCCCCTTGACCTCGACCCCCAGGAAGAGCCGGAGACTGTCCAGCGTGCTGGGGTTCTGGGGCTCGGCCATCGCCACCGTCACGCTCTTGTCCTTCTTGTTCTGCGAGATCGGCACGACCTTGTAGGCGGTGGCCATGCTCTCGCCGACCAGCTCGGTCATCTCGCCGGGAATGGTCACGTCGGCCAGCTTCATCACCTTCATGCCGAGCTGCTCGCCCAGCGCCTTCAAGACCTGGTCTTCCTTCACCAGGCCCAGCCGGATCGCCACCTTGCCCAGAAGCTCGGTCCCCGACCGCTTCTGCTCCTCGAGCACCTTCCACAGCGCTTCCTCGTCGAGGTAGCCCATGTCCACCATGATTGTGCCGAGTCGTCGCGCCATGCCGAGCGTTCCCGTGAAGACCGCCGCGCGGAGAGAGCACGCCCTCCCCTGGGGAGATCTCCGCAAAATTGATTGTGTGAGACTGAGTTTGGATACGACTGGCGGAGCCGGAACCGGCCCTGCCGCGAGCGAGAGCGAGTCAGATCAAGACCAACCGCATGCAATCAATCAATCCAAGATGAAACCTTTCTCTTTTCTGTTTACGTGATCACCCAGTACGCGTGACGGTTTTTTGAGGTCGTTCGGCGGTTTTTGCGCGGGCCGCCAATCATTTCTCGTCTTCTTCCTCTCCTTCTTCCTCGTCCTCGAAGATTCCCTTCTTGGCGTTGTCGATCCGCTCTTGCAGTTCCTTGGGCTTGCGGGCCTTGTACATGACCTCGCTCTCTTCGACCAGCCCTTGCCGCCAGAGGTTGAACAGGCTGTCGTCCAGGAGGATCATGCCGTGTTTCCGCCCGGTCTGGATCGAGGAGTCGATGCGGTAGGTCTTGTTTTCGCGGATCAGGTTGGAAATGGCCGGGGTGACCACGAGCATCTCGTAGGCGGCCACCAGCCCCTTGGGCTTGCGGGGCAGGAGGGCCTGAGCGAGGATGCCGATGATGGCCACCGAGAGCTGGGTGCGAATCTGGTCCTGCTGCTCCTTGGGGAAGACGTCGATGATCCGGTTGACCGTTCCTTCCGCCGAGTTGGTATGCAGGGTGCCGAAGACGATGTGACCGGTTTCGGCGGCGGTGATGGCCGCCGAGATCGTGGCCAGGTCGCGCATCTCGCCCACCAGGATGATGTCGGGGTCCATGCGGAGGGCGCGGCGGATGGCCTCGGGGAAGTCGGGAACGTCGATGCCGATCTCGCGCTGGTTGACCAGGCTCTTGTTGTGCTTGTGGAAATACTCGATCGGGTCCTCGATCGTGATGATGTGCCGGTCCATGTTGTTGTTGATCCAGTTGACCATCGAGGCCAGACTGGTGGTCTTGCCCGACCCGGTGGGGCCGGTGACCAGGATCAGACCTCGGGGACGCTGGATCAGGTCGCCGATGACCGCCGGCAGACCAAGCTGCTCGAAGGTAAGAAACTCGTTGGGAATGCGCCGCAGCACCAGCCCGACATTGCCGCGCTGCTTGAAGATGGCGACCCGGAATCGGGCCATCTCGCCAAAGGCGAAGCCGAAGTCGGTCCCTCCCACCTCTTGCAACTCTTGCTGACACCGCTCGGGCGTGATGCTCTTCATGAGCGCCACGGTATCGGGTGGTTCGAGAACCTTGGTGGCCAGCGGACGCATGTGACCATGCAGACGGATGACCGGTTGACTGCCCACCGTGAGGTGCAGGTCGCTGGCCTTCTGAGTGCAAACGGTCTGGAGCAACTTATCGATGAGCAGCGTGCCCATTGCCTTTACCTACCTCCCGTGGAGACTGCATGGAACAAGCCCCTCCGGTCTTCCGGTCGCCGCGGGGCTGGGTTGACAATGTCCTGAAAACCAGGTGTCCACCGGATTCCCGTGCCTCATTCTGGAGTTAGGGAAATGGGCATTCCGCCTGTCCAGCTCCATTATGCGGCCTGGAGATTGTGGGATCAAGACGCTCACCCGATCTGAAACGATGTTATTCGTTGGGTTGGGGCGGGGCAACGCCCGCGCCCCAGGGAGGCGAGCAGGTCTGGCCGGAGCGGAAAGGCGCCGTGCCGGGAGCCCGTCCCGTTATTTATGGACTACTTCTCGCCCTTCTTCACGCCCAGAAGCCCTTCGGAGACCATCTCGTGCTGGGTGATCCGCAAGACCTCGTCGAGGGTGGTCATCCCTTTGATCGCCTTGATGATGCCGTCCTCGAACAGTGTGCGCATCCCCTGCTTGCGAGCCATCCTACGGATATTCTGGGTCGATTCTCCCTTGAACGCCATCTCGCGAACCTGGGTCGTCAGGGCCATGAGTTCGAAGATGCCCATACGGCCGCGGAAACCCTTCTTGTTGCAGTAGTTGCAGCCCTTTCCTTTCATGAAGTTCGCTTTCTTGGCGATCTCCGGCCGCAACCCCAGGCCGGCCAGAATGTGCGCGGGGGGCTCGTAACGGACCTTGCACTTGGGGCAGACCTTGCGCACTAACCGCTGAGCCATGATTGCAAGCACAGAGCTGGCGACCAGGAAGGGCTGGATGCCGATGTCGACCAATCGTGTAATGGCGCTGGGCGCATCGTTCGTGTGCAATGTACTGAAAACCAAGTGTCCTGTCAGACTGGCTTGAATTGCCGTCTCAGCCGTCTCCAAATCCCGGATTTCGCCCACCAGAAGGATGTTGGGATTCTGCCGGAGCATCGCCCGGATGATCCGCGCGAAGGTCATGCCGATCCGCGCCTTGACCTCACATTGGTTCACCCCGGGCAGGTAATACTCCACGGGGTCTTCCGCCGTGATGATCTTCACGTCCGGACGATTGAGCTCGTTGAGCGCGGCATAGAGAGTGGTCGTCTTCCCGGATCCGGTTGGACCGGTGACCAGAAGAATACCATTGGGGCGCTTGACCAGACTCTTGAACCGCGCGAAATCGTCGTCCGCGAAACCAAGGTCCTGGAGCCCGACCTTGATGTTCTCGCGATCGAGAATGCGCATCACGACCGATTGCCCATGCGTGGTAGGAAGAATGCTGACACGCAGGTCGATGTCCTTGCCAGCCACCAGGATCTTGATCCGGCCGTCCTGAGGCCGGCGCTTCTCGGCGATGTCGATCGAACCCATGATCTTGAGGCGGCTGACGATCGCGCCCAGCAGCCGTCGCGGAGCGGAGTCGCGCTCCATCAAGACTCCATCAATGCGATAGCGGATGCGCACACGCTCGGCGAAGGGCTCGATGTGGATGTCGGACGCCCGCATCGTCACCGCTTCCTGGATGATCAGGTGCACCAGCTTGATAACCGGCGCGTCCCCTTCTTCCAGCGTGTTGGTCGTGCCGGATTTGGTCGTGCCGGTCCCCGCATCCTCGTTGAAGTCGATCGCCGTATCGGTGAATTCCTGAAGCATCGAGTCGACTGACTCGGTCTCCGTGCCGGCCGCACCATAGTATTTATTGATGGCCTCGACGATCGCTTCCTTGGGCGCCAGCGCCACCTCGATCTCACGGTTGAGCACGAACCGGAGCTTCTCGATGGTCTCGAACCCCATGGGATCGTGCATGATCACCTTGATCGTGCCGTTCCCCTGGGCCAGCGGCATGACGATGTTTTCCCGGGCCAGCGACTCGGGAACAAGCTCCACCACGGAAGGGGGAATCTCGATCTCCCGCAGCTCGATGAACGGCAGACCGTGTTGCTCGGCCTTGGCCTTCATGATGTCGTCGGCCTCGGCGTATCCGAGCTTGACCAGCGACTCTTCCACCGCTCCCCCAGCCCGCTGCGCCTCCTTGAGCTGATCCGGGCCAATCACCCCCCGGCGGATCAGGATCTCCGTCCAGTCTCGACTTTTTGCCATGACCTGTAAACTCCAGAGCTGAACATCAGGCGCTCGACCGGCACACACGACCAACGCCGGCCATCCTCCCGATCCAGAACGCGAACATGCACACGAATGGACCAAGGCAGACACTCGTGAACGCGACAACGCGATGTAACGACTGCTACGGGTGCATGCTCCAAAAGTGACAACGGATGACCGACTCGGTCAGTTAGGAACAGCGGGCTGATGACGGGCATGAGAAAATCTGATGATGACACCTAAATCTACCAAGCCCCTGAACTTGAAGCAAGAATATCCTGGCTGCTCGATCCGAACGTGGTACTTGGGCCTGAGAACCGAGTTAAGCTGGCTCCGGACACCTGAAATCAGCTCATGGTGTACGTCTGGCCAGAGCCTAGGCTCTTCCAGATAAGGGTCCATTCCCGGGAATGGCGAAGGCATGGGGGATTGTCCTTTGGAAGAAGCAGGAATGCCAGAGTCCCGATACCGTCATTCTATCGCGGGAAATGGCTTCCGGTAGGGTGACTTCCCAGCCGCCGTCCAATCCACTAAACTGAACTCGATCAATCGATATCAGTCCCTGTCTTGACATCAAGGAAACGAGCCATGGCGACGGCCGCGCAGGCAGCGAATGCCGTGCTCCTCCGAGGCGATGATAACGTTGCGGTGGCGGCCCGGCCCATCCCCAAGGGGCAGGTCGTCGAGCTGGCGGGCCGCTCGGTCGAGGTGCGTGAGCCCATCGGATTGGGTCACAAGCTGGCACTTCGCGACATCGGCCAGGGAGAGCCGGTCCGGAAATACGGTCAGATCATCGGCTTTGCCTCCCGTCCCATCGCGGCGGGCACTCACGTCCACGTGCACAATCTCAAGGCCGACCTCTTCGACCGCGACTACGCCTTCGCCACCGAGCACCCCCCCGTGCCGGCGATCGACCGCGCCCGAACCTTCCAGGGCTTTCTCCGCCCCGACGGCCGGGTGGGCACGCGCAATTGCATCGCGGTGATCAGCACCGTCAACTGTTCGGCCAGCACCTCGCGGTACATCGCCGACCACTTTCGCGACAACCGCTGGCGAACCGACTTTCCCAATGTCGACGGCGTCTTCGCCATCACCCACAAAGGAGGCTGCGGCCTTCCCTTCGAGGGGCCAGACCATCAGATCCTCGAGCGCGTGCTCGCCGGCTTCGCCCGCCATCCCAACGTGGCCGCCTACGTGATCGTCGGCCTGGGCTGCGAGGGCGCCTATGCCCAGCATCTGGTCGAGACCCAGCAGCTCACGCTGGCCGGTTCTAGTGGCAACGGAACTGGCCGAAATCAGCCAACAGGCCCGCGAGTGCTGAACATCCAGGAGGAGGGGGGAATCACCAGGACGGTGGAGGCGGCCGTGGAGGTGGTGCGTGGGCTCTTGCCCGAGGCCAACGCCTGGAAGCGCACCGAGCAGCCTGCCTCGAAGCTTTGCCTGGCGATGGAATGCGGCGGTTCGGACGGCAACTCCGGTGTGACGGCCAACCCCGCGCTCGGGGTGGCGGCCGACCTGGTCATCGCCCAGGGGGGGACGGCCGTGCTCGGCGAGACCACCGAGATCTATGGTGCCGAGCACCTGCTGACCCGCCGCGCCGCCAATCGGGCCGTGGGTGAGAAGCTGGTCGAGCGGATCAAGTGGTGGGAATGGTACACGGGAGTCTTCGGCGCCCGGATCGACAACAACCCCTCGCC
>JBMFUH010000396.1:0-6416 GCA_049966735.1 Isosphaeraceae bacterium | reverse complement strand
GGGACCTGGAGGACCTCACTCTCGAGATTGTCGGTCGTCAGGGGGCTCGTCGCATGCAGCATGTCGAGCGATCCCACTACTACTTGTGGAACTTCGTCGCGTCACCTTCGGGAATCCCAATAAGTGACATCCCAATAAGTGACCCAAGTCCCCGCAAGGGAATCGAACCTGGTCAGACCTACGTCGATTTTATCGGGATTGACTGGGGCCAAGAGCCTTCGGAGATGAAGGCGTTTGCAGGGACCTATCATCTCGCTGGGCTTCTCGTGCTCCAGCGCTGGAAGGGGACGAGGCCCGATTTTCACGGTGACTGTTTTGAGCTTGTGGCTAGCGCAGGAGCCTCCTTGAGGCTCTGGCAAGCTAAAATCATGTCCGCCCTTCCAAGCGACAAGCAGAACCCCACCAACGCGACGTACCTAGACGGCTTTTTCACGAGCCCATACTCCGAAGACTCATTCTGGCGCAACCCTCCAGCCTTCGAATTCCGCAAGGACCAGCCCAATCACTGGACGATCCACCTTCCCGATGAGCTGATCAAGGCGGTACGCGAGAAGCTCAAGGATGAGAAGAAGTGAGGAGTTGCTCCGCCGTTTTCCTGCCGAACAGCACCGACGTGGAATCGCGGAACAACTCCGTCCAGCCCTCATCGTTCGCGACCCGTTTGGCCAGGCCACAATCGGGCCTGACCCACACCAACTCGATACGGTCGCGGTCGCGGACGACGTCCCAGGTGGGACCTCCGGAGAGTGCCTCGATGTACTCGACGATCGCCGCCTTGCCGAAGATCTCGAACCGGTCGTCCACGAAGCTGGGATGAACCGGCCGGGTCTCCGCCGCGACCAGCCCGCCCCATTCCAGGTCGTTGAAGAGATGCTTCTCCGGCGGCTGCCGGTTGAGTGTCGCGAGTGCCGAGAAGGGCCACTTGCCGCGGTCGAACCCGCCCAGGTTCACATGGAAAGCCACCATGGCCAGGAGAGCCGTCGCCAGCGCGGGGGCCCAGATCGACCTCCGCTGCGGCCCGGTCCACCACGAACGGAACGTGATCGGCAAGCCGTCGGCCAGCGTTGCTAACGCCGGCGCGGCGGCGAAGGCAAAGAGGGGGGCGTTGCGCAGGTGCGTCAGGGCCAGATGGAGCCATACCAAAAGGTGAACCAGGTGGTATCGATCCACCTTCCGGCTCACCAGCGCGGGCAGGGCCATGAACGCCAGCAGGACGATCTCCAGCACCTGCGTCTCGGGCGTGCCGAAGGGCGCCGGCTGGTACTCCTGGATCAGCCCGGTCACGCCGCTGCCGACTAGGAGCTGGTAGACATGGCGATAAAGGTCCAGCCCGTAAGGGTTGATGAGCGCAGCCAGTAGGGACGCCAGGAAGACCAGCACAAACCTCGTCACGTTCTGCCTTCGGACCTGGTCCCAGGGACCCGAGACCGCGTGGGCGACCGCGGCCGTTGCCACGATGCCCGGCAACGCCAGGAAGCCGCCATGCACGTTGGCCACGATCGCCGTCAACACGGGCACCCAGGCCACGCTCCAGCCCCCGCGCTCGTGCTGCTTCTGGCAGATCCGGAACGTGAGGTAAACCAATGCGAGCGTGATGATGTGCGGCCGGACCAGGAAATGGATGCAGCCAATGGCCGCCATCAAGAGTGTGACGATGACGGAGACGACCGGGGAGATGCCGTCGCGGATCAAGCCTCGTGCCAGCGCCGAGTAAACGGCCGCGAGCAGCAAGGCCGTGAGCGCCGCCGCCGCCGGCCAGCCGCCGTGATCCACCACGAGGGCCAGGGTAACGTCGAAGGCCCAGGACTGGTCGACCCACGGCTCATGGGCGTGGGTGAAGGTGAGCGTGTCGAACTGCGGCACCGTGCCGGTGGCCAGGATGTCCCGCCCCAGCCGGAGATGCCAGAGCGTGCCCGGATCGTTGAACAGGCGGTTCCGCCCCCCGATCAGGACGATCAGGAGCACCAGCGCGAAGACCGGATCACCCGGCGCGGGGATGAGGCGGCGGAACAAGGCAGCTCTCATGCTCTTACCCGTGGAGTTTCAGCGCGCGGATGACAGGGGAAACACTTTTCGTAGGGTCCGCTGTGCGAACCGATGGGACCGGTGGCCGAGGCATTTGGTCCGCAACAGCGGACCCTACGATAGTATGGCTTTGGTCCGCACAGCGGACCCTACGATAGTACGGCTATTGTCTCCGAACCAATCCTAGGACATGGATCGTACGGATACTGGGTGTGACGGGATTGGGAACTGCTGCCCCTGGCCCCTTCGCGCCGACGTGGACGAAGGTATAATACGTTTGTAACCCTCCCCGCCGGCGGCTTTCTTCGTCGAGGAATCGCGTGAAATCACCGCGCAGCGGCGTGAATCGCCGCGACCTGCTCCGGCTACGACGCATGCAAGGAAGGATGGCCGACTCGGGCTCTGCCTTGCCCGAGCGACCTACCGCGCACGCGACCGACCTGCTCCGCGTCCACCGGGGCGGCATGGGGTCGTTTTTCGAGATCCGGATGGGGGCACAGGTTCCCGGCGGGCTCGATCTGGCCAACCGGGCGCTCGACGTCATCGAGGCCCTCGAGACGCAACTGACGGTCTATCAGGACGATTCCGAGGTGAGCAGGCTGAACGCGACGGCCCACCTCGAGCCGGTTGCGGCCGAGCCCGGCCTCTTCGCCTTGCTCCAGAGGGCCGTCGAGCTGAGCCGGCTCACGGGGGGAGCCTACGACGTGACGTCCGGGGCGCTCTCCGAGGCCTGGGGGTTCGTCCGGGGCCCGAAACGCGTTCCCGATCCGGAAGTGCTGGCCGATGCCCAGGCCCGGACCGGCTGGCATCATTTGCGGCTCGACCCCGAAAACGGGACTGTCGCCTTCGACCGGCCTGGAATCCGGATCAACCTCGGCTCGATCGGCAAGGGGTACGCGATTGATCGCGCCGTCTCGGTGATTCGTAACCACTTCTTTCCGGTCTCGGCGCTCGTGCATGGGGGGCAGTCGAGCCTGTACGCCTTGGGGTCGCCGCCGGGCCGATTCGGTGATCGCTGGGAGATTGCCGTCCGCAATCCCGCGCGGCCGGAAGCGCCGCTGGGCGTGCTCCGCTTGCGGAACTGCGGGCTGGGAACGTCGGGCGGCGCGTTTCAGAGCTTTGTCGAGGGCGGCAAGGTGTATGGCCACATCCTCGATCCCAGGACCGGCGAGCCCGCGACTGGCCCGGCCAGCGTGACGGTGCTGGCGCCGACCGCGGCCGACGCCGACGCACTCTCCACGGCTTTCTTCTTGATGGGTCCCGAGGCGGCCAGGTCGTACGTCGCGGCCCATCCCGACGTGGGAATTCTGTTCGTCGAAAGCGATCACTCCGAAGGAGGGCTCAAGGTTTTGACGTTTGGCCTCAGATCGGAGGATTTTCTGATCGGCGAGAACTCGGTAAACTCGATTCGGTAAACTCGATGATGACTTCGTGAAGCACTGGTCAAAGCGAACCTTCCCGGTTCACCGGCGGGATTTCCTGGCAAGGCCGGACCCGCCCCTCTCGGAACCCTCAGGACCTTTTCGCCATGCCCGCCTCCGTGATCCCGCCCGGCCTCTTGTCGTCACGCAACTACCCCGGCTTCCTGGGCGCTTTGCTGCTGATTTTGCTCCGCATCGCCATCGGCTGGCACTTTTTGACCGAGGGGCTCGAAAAGTACGATTCGACCCGCTACGGCAAGAGCCCGTTCTCGGCCGAGGTTTACCTGCGCAACTCGACCGGCCCGTTCGCCCACTACTTCCGCGACCTGCTGCCCGACGCCGACAGCAAGGACCTCCTGCACACCGAGGGCAAGGAGACCGTCAATCCCGACTGGCTCAAGGCGAACTGGAGCGAGCTGGTCACCCGGATCGAGAACCATTACCGGTTCAACGACGAGCAAAAGAAGAAGGCCCAAACCCTGCTGGAGCAGAGCACGGGCTGGGCCGAAGTCTGGTTCAACAACCCCGACAACCGCCAGGCTCGCGAGAAGTATTTCCATGAACTGGCCGAGGTCGAAAAGACCGAGAAGAACGAGAACGCCCTGTCGTACGAGCGCGAGCGGACCTGGGAATCCCGGCGCACGCTCGAGGCGGACAGGAAGTCGCTGATCGCCCCGATCGTGGCCCAGGAGAAGGACCTGGAAAGCGGGGTCGTCGCGCTGGCGACACCCGAGCAACAGGCCTCGGCGGGTGAATACACGCGACCACTCTCGACGCTGGACTGGTCCAACCTGCTGACGACGTACGGTCTGTGCGCCATCGGCATCTGCCTGATTCTGGGCTTCCTCACTCCGCTGGCGGCCGTCTCCGCCGCGGTCTTCCTGGCGATGCTCTATCTCGCCATCCCTCCCTGGAAGGGCCTGCCGCCGATCCCGATCGCGGAGGGGCACTACTGGATCGTCAACAAGAACCTGGTCGAGATGATCGCCTGTCTGCTCCTGGCCGTGACAGCCAGCGGCTACTGGCTCGGCCTGGACCGGCTCGTCTTCGGCGCCCGCCGCCGCCGCCGCTGGGACCGCTACGAGCGAAGGCTGGCGGAGAAGTACGGGCTGGTGCTTGAGCCGGCCGCGTCGACCGACCATGATCGCCTGGAGTCCGTTCCCCTTGCTTCCGGAAAATGACCCGAGATTTCCCATATAGAAGGAGCCAATCATGACCAACTTGACCCCCGAGCAGCGCGTCCTGGGCCGAGAGAATGCCGATCGGGCCCTGGGCATGACCCGGCGCGACTGGCTCGTCGCCGCGGCCGCCACGCCCGCCCTGGCCGGGTACTACTTCGGCTACAAGGAGATGGGGAACAAGCCACCGGTCAAGGCCGCGATCATCGGTACCGGCGACGAGGGCTGCCAGGCGATGATCCGCTACCACAACCGCGACTACCTGAACTTCATCGGCTACTTCGACATTCGCCCGTCGCAGCAGGCGCGCGCGATCAAGGAGTTCACCAACCACAAGCAGTACACCGCCGCCGACGTCAAGAAGCTGAAGAAGTACGACAGCCAGAAGGAGATGCTCGCCGATCCCGAGGTCGAGATGGTCGTGATCGCGCTCCCCTTGTGGCTGCACGCCCCGGTGGCCATCGAGGCGCTGAAGGCCGGCAAGCATGTCTTCACCGAGAAACTGATGGCGCACTCGATTGGCGAGTGCAAGGAGATGTGCCGGGTCGCCCGCGAGAAGAACAGGCTGCTGGCGGTGGGCCATCAGCGCCACTACTCCCAGCTCTACGACAACGCCAACTTCCTGCTCCAAAGCGGCGTGCTGGGCGACATCCGCCACATCCGCGCCCTCTGGCATCGCAACAACGCCCAGCCCCTGGTCAAGAAGGACAAGGACGGTCACCCGATCTTCGACCCCAAGACCGGCTTGGCCGAGTTCGAGCGCGACGCGAAGGGGAATATCGTCTACCGGGATAGCTGGAAAAAGCCCATCCCCGACGAGGACCGCAACGTCGATTACGCGAAGTACGGTTACAAGAGCCTGGACGAGCTGATCCGCTGGCGTCTGTACAACCGCACCGGCGCGGGACTGATGGCCGAGCTGGGCTCACACCAGCTCGACGCCTGCTCGATCTTCCTGGGCAAGAAGCACCCGCTGGCCGTCACCGGCGTGGGCGGCACGATCTTTTACAAGGACGGCCGCGAGGTCGACGACCACGTTTTCACCATGTTCGAGTTCCCCTACGGCAAGGACGACAAGGACCGCGTGGTGGTCACGTACTCGTCGATCAATACCAACTCGTTTGATAATTATGGCGAGATGGTCATGGGCTCCTTGGGAACGATGATCGTCGAGCAGGAGAAGGAGATCCTCCTTTACAAGGAAGCGGGCAACGCCCTGTTGTCGCGGCAGACCAGCGTGACGATCGAGGGCGCGGGCAAGAAGCCGGTCCTCGAGACCAGCCCCAGCCTGGCCGGGCCGACCAAGGCGGCGGCCGTGGGCGCGCTGGCGACGACCGATCCCTCCCGCGGCTATCGCGAAGAGCTGGAGCACTTCGCCTACTGCGTCCGTCACGGCGACGCCTCGCACTATCATGAGGACAAGGAGCACCAGCCGAAATGCCGGGGTGAAGTCGCGCTGGCCGACGCCGTGATCGCGCTCACGACCAACATTGCCATGAAGCAGAACCGCCGGATCGAGTTCCTTCCCGAGTGGTTCGACTACAAGACGGACAAGACGCCCGAGGGGGCTCCGTCCATCGCCAAGCGATCGTGAAGCGGGGGAGTTCCTCCTCCGCTCGGCTAGTTGTGAGTTGCTAGTTGCTGGCTGCTAGAGCGCCTCACAGTCGCATAGCGCTAGACCGAATGTGTTTCCCGGGTGGGAACAGGGAGAATCGGCGACGGCTGAACACAGATGAACACAGCGCGGCCGAGCCGCGACCAAAAGACGGTGCAGGGCCACGGATTGAACACG
>JBMFUH010000395.1:0-6416 GCA_049966735.1 Isosphaeraceae bacterium | reverse complement strand
CACGTACGAGGCCGAGGCCGAGGAGACCACGTCCGATGACGTCGTGCGCAAGGTTCTTGAATCCGTTCCTGTTCCTTGATGTGATGGGCCATGCCTGCTCGACAGCTTGAAGACGTACTCAAAGAGGTTCGACGCATCCAGATCGTCGCCCGGCGGCAGGTCAACGACCTGCTGGCAGGGGAATATCTGAGCGTGTTCAAAGGGCGCGGAATGGAGTTCGACGCGGTCCGCGAATACGTTCCCGGCGATGAGATCCGCAGCATCGACTGGAACGTCACCGCCCGAACCGGCACGCCCTTCGTGAAGACGTTTTGCGAGGAACGCGAGCTGACGGTGATCCTGGCGGTCGACATCTCGGCGTCCGGCTCGTTCGGGTCGCATCGCCTGAGCAAGATGGAGACGGCCGTCGAGGTGGCGGCGGTGCTCATGTTCACCGCGCTGCGGAACCACGACAAGGTCGGCCTGCTCTTCTTCACCGACGACGTCGTGAAGTACATCCCGCCCCGCAAAGGACGGGCGAACGTGCTTCGCTTGATCCGCGAGTTGCTGGCCACCGAGCCGAGGAAGGCGCAGACCGACATCTCCAAGGCGCTTGACTTCCTGGGCCGCGTGCAGCGGCGGCGGTGCGTCGTCTTCGTGATGAGCGATTTTCTGGGCCCGGACTGCTCGAAAGCGCTGGCGATCGCCAACCAGCGGCACGACTGCGTCGCCGTGACCATGGGCGACCCGCGCGAAGAGAGCGTTCCCGACGTCGGCTTCCTCACGCTGCGCGATGCCGAGACTGATGAACTGCTGGAACTCGACACGCGTCATCCGCGCGTGCGGGCCCTCTTTGCCCAGGCGGCCCGGCAGCGGGAAGCGCGGCTGGCCGGCTGGCTTCGCCGCGCGAGCGTCGACCGCCTGGAGATCCGTACCGATCAGCCGTATTCGCTCAGTCTCCAGAAGTTCTTCCGGATGCGGGAGCGGCAACGATGATCGGGACAGGATGCATGAACAGAAAGCACCGGGTTGGCTCCGCGCTCTCCGTCATGGCGGTTCTGGTTTCGCTTGCTGGCTGCGGCGGGACGCGAACCGGCGACAAGACGTCCGCATCGGTCGAAGCGATCGAGCGCAAGGCCGAGAAGGGCCCGGTCAAACTCCTTGTGCGCATCACGCCGGCCCAGCCGCGCCTGTCGGACCTGGTGGAGATGGACGTGCGGGTCGAGGCCCAGCCAGGCGTCGAGATCAAACCGCCCGCGTTCGGCCAGGCCGTGGGCGACTTCCTGATCCGCGATTACAGCGAGCGGCCGGCGGAGCCGGGCGCAATCAAGGTGCGCCGGTTTCATTACCAGCTCGAGCCGGCGCACGCGGGCAAGCACCTGATCCGCTCCGTGGCCATCGAGTTCGTCGACCAGCGTCCTGGCGCCGAGGGACGCGGTGAGCCCACGCTCGTCGAGACCGAGCCGCTGGAGCTGAACGTGACGTCGGAGCTGGCAGGCAAGGCGCCCAGCCTGGCCGATCTCGAGCCCATGCTGCCGCCCCAGCCGGTGCCGCGCAGCGTGTCGATTGGCTGGCTGATCGCGGCCGGATGCGTGGCTCTGCTGGCGATCCCGGTCGTTCTCTGGCTGCGCCGACGAGAATCAAAACCCGTCGAAGCCCGGCGGCGGACACCCGAGGAGATCGCCCACGAGGCGCTCGAGCTGCTGCTGGCCGAGAATCTTCCGGCCCGTGGCCTCTGCAAGGAGTTTTATCTGCGGCTCACCGGCGTCGTCCGCCAGTACGTGGAAGACACGACGGACATTCATGCGCCCGAGCAGACGACCGAGGAGTTTCTCCGCGCTATGCGGTCGCGAGCCGTCTTTCCACCCGACCGCTCCGTCCAGCTTGCCGAGTTCCTGGAAGCGGCCGACCTGATCAAGTACGCCGGACAGCAGCCGGGCGAGGGACAGGTCGAGCAAGCGATCGCGCGGGCGCGCGAGTTCATCACCTTGAAGCCGGCGCGGGCCGCCACGACGGCCGCCAGCGCGGAGTGAGTGGAATTTATACGTGTTGAGGCTGTTCACGTGAATATCTTTCGACTCGATTCTCCGTTCTGGCTGCTCGTCGCTCCCTTTGCGCTCGCGGCGCTCTGGTGGCGCGATCGTCCCCAGAAGCGGCCGGCGGCGCTCTTCTCGAGCGTCTCGGAGCTGAAGGGGCTTCCCGTCACGCTGGCCCAGCAGATCCGGCACAGCTTGAAGTACCTCTACGCGCTGGGACTTTTGCTGGTGATCGCCGGCCTGGCGCGACCACAGGCGGGGAAAGCGGAAACCCGGATTCGAGGACAAGGAATTGCCATCGAACTGGTGCTGGACGTCTCCGGTTCGATGGAGGCTCTCGACTTCGAGCTCGAGGGCAAGAACGTCAGCCGGCTGGACGCCGTCAAGCACGTCGTTCAAGAATTCGTCCTCGGCTCGCGACGGAGCGGACTGGCGGGCCGTCCCGACGACCTGCTGGGCCTGGTTGCCTTTGGAGGATTCGCCGACAGCAAGTGTCCCTTGACGCTCGATCACGGCGCCTTGATCGACATCGTGGATGAGCTGGAGATTCCCAGGGTCGTGCGCGACAGCCAGGGGCGGGTGATCAACGCCCAGAGCCTGCAGGAGGAGTTGGCGACCGCCATCGGCGACGGCGTCGCGGTTGGGGTTGACCGGCTCCGCGGGACGAAGGCCAAGAGCAAGGTGATGATCTTGCTCACGGACGGCGACTGCAACGCCGGCGTCGTGGACCCGCGCGAGGCAGCAAAGATCGCGGCCGAATCGGGCATCCGGCTGTATACGATCGGCATCGGCCAGAACGGCCCGGTTCCCTTGCCCCAGGAAGACGCGTTCGGCAACCGCGTCCTGGTGCCCGCCCGGTTGCCCATCGACGAGGACTTGCTGCGCGAGATGGCCAAGACCGGCAACGGCCGCTACTTCCACGCCTCCGATTCCGAGGGGCTCACGCAGGTTTACGCCGAGATCGACAAGCTCGAGAAATCGCGGCTCGAGGAGACGAAGTACTCCGAATACACCGAGCTTTTTCGATGGTTCGCCGCGCCCGGCCTGGCCTTGATCCTGCTCGTCGGCGTGCTCACGGAAACCCGGTTTCGCTCATTGCCGTAGGGAGAACTGGTCCGCGATGGAATGGCAACATCCACAGTGGCTGTACCTGATCTTGCCGTTGGCGGCGGCCTGGCTAGTGCTGTCCCTTTATTCCAGGCGCCAGCGCAGGCGAGCGGCCGAGGCCTTCGTGGCCCAGTCGATGTGGACGCGAATCTTGCCCCCGGATTCGCTGCCCCGCTTCTGGGTAAAACTGCTCCTGCGTGAGTCGGCCATCGTGGCCGGCCTCGTCGCGCTGGCCGGACCGCGGTTCGGCACGCATTACGAGGACGTCGTCCCCCGCGGCAGCGATCTCTACGTGCTCCTGGACGTCTCGAAGTCGATGCTCGCCGAGGATGTGCCGCCCAGCCGGCTCGCCCGCGCCAAGGCCGATGTCGCGGCGCTCGTCAACCGGCTGGAAGGAGAACGCATCGGCCTGATCGCGTTCGCGGGGCAAGCCGTGGTGAAGTGCCCCCTCACCGTCGATTACGACGCCTTCCGCCGCTCGCTCGACGAGCTGGACCCGGGCAGCGCCCCGCGCGGCGGTACGGCCATCGGCGACGCCATTCGCAAGGCGCTGGAGGTGTTTCAGGCGAAGGCCGAGCGCGATCAGGCGATCCTCCTGATCACCGACGGCGACGATCAGCAGTCGTATCCGCTCGAAGCGGCCTCGGTCGCCGCCGAGCGGCACGTGACGATTTTCACCGTCGGCCTGGGCGATGCCGACCATGGCGCTCGGATTCCTCAGAATGCGGAGGCCAAGTCGTACGTCGAGTACAAGGGGCAACAGGTCTGGAGCAAGCTGGACAACACGCTCTTGAAGGAGATCGCGCTCAAGACTTCAGGTGTTTATGTTCCTGTCGGTACTCGCGCGTACGACCTGGGAGAACTGTACGCGAAGTACCTTCAAGGCAAGCGCGGCGGCGACGGGCAAACGCAGAAGCGCATCCGGCGGTCCGACCAGTTCCAGGTTTTCCTCGCGCTCGCCCTGCTCGCCCTGCTGATCGACGCACTGGTGAGGCCGGATTCGGCCACGGTGAAGGAGCTCGATCAGAAACTCGAGCCCCGCGCGCGGACGAAAGGACAGAACCGCGCGAGGAGTCTCGAGACGGCAACGTCGGTCACGACGGCGCTCGTTCTGATCGCGGCGCTCTGCGGCACCGCTCGCGCCGACAATCCGGTCGAGGCAGTGCGCGAGGGCCTGCGCTCTTATGGAAAGGGTGAATTCGACAAGGCCAAGGAAAAATTCGCGGCGGCTCAGGAGCAGTTCGGCAAGACCGACGCTGACAAGGCGGCGATCGCCGCCTACGACGAGGCCTGCGCCGCACATCGCAAGGGAGACGTGGCGCAGGCCCGCGAACAGTATCTGAAGGCGGGGCTGGCACACGACAAGACGCTGGCCGCCGCGGCCCACTTCAACCTGGGAACGCTCGCCGCGCAGGAAGCGAACAAGCTGGCCGGCGAGCATCCGGAAAACGTCGCGCCGGAGAAGCGGGCGGAGATCCTTGAGCAGTTGAAGGCGGCAGTGGCCTCGTTTCGCCACTGCCTCGAATTGCAGCCAGACAACTCCCAGGCCCGCCACGATATCGAGCTGGTCCGGCAGTGGATCAAGGTCTACTCCGATCGCTGGCAAGCGCTCGATCGCGAGAAGAGGCGCAGGGAGATGAACCTGGTGGCATATCTCGAATTCCTGATCGAAACGCAGCGGGCCTTGCGGGAATCAGTGAGGGCCCTCTCGACCACCTCGCCCGCCGACGCCTACGCCGAGCCGAAGCGCTTGCAAGACGAGCTTCGGGATGAGATCACTCCGCTCAGGGAAAAGATCAAGGACGAGCTGACGCCCCGGCAACCTCAAGGCGCAGCGCCCTCGGCAGCGAACGCACAGCAGCTCGAGAAGGGCATTGCCCTCCTGCAAGGCTGGGCCACCGGCGCGGGGGAGAAGATGGTCTCCGCCTCCGAGCGGCTGGACGAGCGGCAAGCCAAACCCGCCGCTGAGGCCCAGCAAGCGGCCATCGCTGAGCTGGAGAAGATCTGGGATGCCGTCATCCCGTTCCACGCTCTGCTGGCTCGCGATCTCGCCGACCAGACGCGGATCGCTCGGGCGCTGGCGCCGGAGCCTCCCGGAGAAGCGAAATCGAAGGATGATCAATCATCCGCGTCGAAGGCTCCTTCGCAGGCCGGAACGAAGCCGTCGCCGCCTGCCGCCCAGCCATCGCTGCGCAGCGAGAGCGAAGACCTATCGCCGCTGACCGAGAGCCAGGAGCGAACGCTCCGCCGGACGAAGCTGCTCAAGCTCAAGGCCGAAGCCGAGCTGGCCCGAGTGGACAAGCAGCCTCAGCCGTCAGCCTCTCCCGGGAATGCTCAGGGACCGGCGGCGAAACCGGTCGATCCCAAGCAGCTCAAGCAGGGCTACCAGAAGGCGATCGACCTGGCGCCCCGGGCGGCTGAGAAGATGCAAGAGGCGGTGCAGGCCCTCAACAAGAAGGTTCCTCAAGCGGCCTATCCGCCAGCCGAGGAGGCGCGAAAGATCCTCGAGGAGATTCAAAAGGCGCAGCCGAGAAACGAGCGACAAGACCAGAAGAAAGACCAGCAAAAGCAGAAGGACCAAGACAAGAAGGACGAGGCTCAGAAGAAGCAGGATCGGCAGCAGCAAGACCAGCAGAAGAAACAAGAGCAAGAAAAGTCTGGCGAGCAGAAGAAGGAAGAGAAAAAGCCGCGGGAACAAGCCTCGCGCGATCGGATTGAAGAGGCGTTGCGCAAGGTTCGCGAAAGGCAGAAAGAAAAGCGCGAGCGAGACCGCAGGATGAATCTTCGCCTGTTTGGCCGGGCGCCCGTGGAGAAGGACTGGTGATGCGACATTTCCGAGCAATCACGACGATTCTGGCCGGGCTGGCGATCTCCTTCCTGGCCGCTCCGACACACGCCCAGGATGAGCCGGCCGTCGTCGTCGAGGCGGGGGCCAGTGAGATCTACATCGGTGAAAGTGTCGATTATCTCGTCGAGATTCGCAACGTGAAAAATCCGTCGCCGCCGGACATGTCGGCGGTACGGAAGGACTTCGACGTCGTCGCCGCGGGGGATGAGTCGCGAAACCAATCGTCCACGTTCATCATCAACGGCCAGGTCAGCCAGCAAAACATCTTCGGTCATGCCTATCGCTATCGCCTGACGCCGAAGCGAGCCGGCCGGCTGGTGATCCCCGCGCCCACGGCGACGGTCGACGGCAAGACCCTGAAAGGTCAGACGCTGTCGCTCAGTGTCGTTGCTCCCGAACCTCAGGATCTGGTCATCCCCGAGATCAAGATCGACCGCGCGAAGGTG
>JBMFUH010000394.1:0-6421 GCA_049966735.1 Isosphaeraceae bacterium | reverse complement strand
CTCGAGGCGTGGTATTTTGCCGATGTCCAGGCGATGCGAGAATACCTTGACCGCGATGAAGGCAGCGTCGATGCTTCGCAACCCGACGCGATTCAAAACCCCAAGCTCCATCTGAAGCATTTGCTCGGGGAACGTGTCTACACCGCGGTGATTTCCGAGGAGATCGCTCGCAGCGTGAATCCAGAGATCATCGACCAGCGCAGTCCCAGTTTTCACGGGTTCGTTGAGGCCGTCCGCAACGGAGGGACGTTCGCGACGAACTCCGCCTGATCAGCCGCGCCGCAGCTCAATTCTGGCGAAGAAATCTCGGTTTGACGCTCCCTCGGCCTCACCAGAACCCGCCGAAGCCGCCGACGCCGAAGCCAAAGCCAAAGCCAGGCATGGCCATGCGGTCGATGTGTTGCTGGATCGAATTGTACCGGGCGATGCCGACCTGCTGGGCGGCAAGCTGCTCGGAACGGCTGGGATAGCCGCCCACGCCGAACTGGGCGACCCGAACCGGGTCTCCCTGGGTCTGGAACTGCTCTCCGGGGTAGTAATACTCGGAATGACGGCCGATGTTGCCGGGATTGCGGAAGCCGGCCGACGTGTCGTCGTTGTAAAAGCTCGGGTACGGATACGCATAATGGTGCACGATGCTCCGGCGCCGTTGTGGGAAGTACGCCTGGGGGCGGATGTGGTCGGGATAGAAGTTCCTGGCCTGCACCGGCTGAGCAGCGGGATTGCCGGCGGGCGCCGGGGGTTGATTTCCCGGGGTCTGACCGTGCGCCCGGTTCAGGCTCCAGGACAGCGTGCCCACTCCGAGAAAGACGGCAAGCGTGAATCCCATGCGAGCAAGAGGCGAGTTCATGAGTTGATGATCCTGAAAGGAGGTGGTCGGTTCCGGTATTGGCTGGAGTGGCCCAGAAGTCACCCACCTTATCATTCTAGCCTACAGGATCCGACGTCCGAGGTGCGACGAGAAAAAGCCCTTGCCATTCAAGCATTCAGGCCGGCTCGTAAGCCAGGTTGGGGGCAAGCCAGCGCTCGGCCAGATGCAGCGGCATGCCCTTGCGCGCGGCGTAATCTTGAACCTGTTCCTTCGTGATCAGGTCAACCGCGAAGTACCTGGAGTGTTCATACGCAAAATAGAGGCCGCTGACCGATGCGGCCGGCCACATGGCGAAGCTCTCGGTCAGGTGAATGCCGGTGGCCGCCTCGACGCCCATCAGGTCCCAGAGCGTTGCCTTCTCGGTGTGGTCGGGGCAGGCGGGATAGCCCGCGGCCGGGCGAATCCCTCGGTATTTCTCGGCGATGAGGTCGTTGTTCGAGAGCCCCTCGGAGCGTCCATAGCCCCACTCGCGCCTGGCCCGCTGGTGGAGCAGCTCGGCGAAGGCCTCGGCAAGGCGATCGGCCAGGGCCTCGACCATGATCACGCTGTAGTCGTCGTGATCGGCCCCGAACGAGGCAACCAGCTTGTCGACGCCCGCGCCGGCGGTGACTGCGAAGGCCCCCAGGTAATCAGCCCGGCCCGACGCGATCGGGGCCACGTAATCGGCCAGGCAGCGGAATTCTTTCTGCCCATGTCGCTCCCACTGCTGACGAAGGAAATGGAAGCGGCACCGCTCCACGTTTCTGGACTCGTCGGTGAAGAGCACCACGTCGTCGCCGTCGGAGTTGGCCGGAAAGAAGCCGTAGACTCCGTGCGCCTGGAGCGAATGATCGGCAGCCAGGCGGTCGAGCAGCGCGGTAGCTTTCGCAAAGAGGTCGCGCGCCTCCGCGCCCATCCGCGGGTCATCGAGAAGGGCCGGGTACTTGCCCTTCAGCTCCCAGCTCATGAAGAACGGCGACCAGTCGATGTAGGGGACGATCTCGGAGATTGAGAAATCACGCAGCGCGCGCACACCCAGAAACTCGGGAACGGCGATGTCGGCGGTCGACCAGTCCACGGCAAAGCGCCGGCGGCGGGCCTCGTCGAGCGAGACCAGCTTGCGTTCGCGACGCACCGCGAACGATTCGCGTTCCCTCTTTTGCATGGTCCGGTTCTGGCTGTCCAGCTCCGCGCGCGAGTCGGGCCGGCCAAGCCGATCGACGACCCCGACGCAGCGCGAGGCGTCCTTGACGTGGATCACCGGCGGTTGATACTGAGGCGCGATCTTCACAGCCGTGTGCTTGGCGCTGGTGGTCGCGCCGCCGATCAGGAGCGGTACCGTGAACTCCTCGCGCTGCATCTCGCGGGCCACGTGCACCATCTCGTCGAGCGAGGGGGTGATGAGTCCGGACAGACCGATGATGTCGACGCCATGCTCCTTGGCTTTCTGGAGGATCTTCTCGCAGGGGACCATGACGCCCAGGTCGATGACCTCGTAATCGTTGCAGGCCAGGACGACGCCGACGATGTTCTTGCCGATGTCGTGGACGTCTCCCTTCACTGTCGCCATGAGGATCTTGCCCCGCGACCGGTGCCGCGCGGCGTCGCCGCCCGCGGCGATGGCCTTGGCCTTCTCGGCCTCCATGAACGGCGTCAGGTAGGCGACGGCCTTCTTCATCACCCGGGCGCTTTTGACCACCTGGGGCAGAAACATCTTGCCCGCGCCGAAGAGGTCGCCAACGACGTTCATGCCTTCCATGAGCGGGCCCTCGATGATGGCCAGCGGCCGATCGTAGAGCTGGCGGGCCTCCTCGACGTCCTGCTCGACGAAATCCAACGTGCCGGCCAAGAGCGCGTGCTTGAGCCGCTCTTCCACGGGGGCGTCGCGCCAGGCCAGCTCGCGCGATTTGTCTTTCTTTTGCCCGGCCTTCACGGTCTCGGCAAACTCGGTCAGCCGGTCGGCGGCGTCAGGGCGGCGATTCAGGAGCACGTCCTCGACGCGCTCGAGCAGGTCGCGGGGAATCTCCTCGTAGACCTCGAGCTGGCCGGGGTTGACGATGCCCATATCAAGGCCTGCGCCTATGGCATGGTAGAGGAATGCCGCGTTCATCGCCTCGCGGACGACGTCGTTGCCGCGATAGGAGAACGAGACGTTGCTCACGCCGCCGGAGGTCTTGACGTCGGGGAAGAGCCGCTTCAGCTCGCGGACGGCCTCGATGAACTCGACGGCGTAGTTGTTGTGCTCCTCGATTCCCGTCCCCACGGTCAGGATGTTGACGTCGAAGATGATGTCCTCGGGAGGAAAGCCGACCTGCTCGGTCAAGAGCTTGTAGGCGCGCTTGCAGATGGCGACCTTGTTCTCCCGGGTAACGGCCTGGCCGGTCTCGTCGAACGCCATCACCACGACTGCGGCGCCGTAGCGGCGGACGAGCCTGGCCTGCTCGAGGAACCTCGCTTCCCCCTCCTTCAGCGAGATCGAGTTGACGATCGACTTGCCCTGCACGCAGCGCAAGCCGGCCTCGATGACGCTCCATTTGGAGCTGTCGATCATGATCGGTACCTTGGCGATGGCGGGATCGGCGGAGACCAGGTTGAGGAAGCGGGTCATGGCCTGCTCGCCATCGATCATCCCCTCGTCCATGTTGACATCGATGATGTTCGCGCCGTTCTCGACCTGCTGGCGGGCGATGGTCAGGGCCGACTCGAAGTCGCCGCTCTTGATCAGCCGGGCAAACTTCTTCGACCCGGTGATGTTGGTCCGCTCGCCGATCATGACGAAATTGGTGTCGGGGCGGATCACCAGCGGGTCCATGCCGCTATAGGTCGACCAGCGGGGCAGGTCCGGCACCTGCCGGGGCGGCACGCCCTCGACGGCCTTGGCGATGGCGGTGATCCATTCGGGTGTGGTCCCGCAGCAGCCTCCCACCAGGTTCAACCAGCCGTTACGGGCAAACTCACCCAGCGTCCGGGCCGTGTGGTCCTTGTCGCCCAGGAAGCCGCCGAACCCGTCGGGCATGCCGGCGTTGGGATAGCAACTGATCCGCGTCCGGCAGATCGCCGCCAGGCTCTCCAGCGAGTCTCGCATCTGCTCGACGCCCACCGCGCAGTTGAGCCCGACGCTGAGAGCGTCGAAGTGGGCGATCGAGTAATAGAAGGCCTCGATTGGCTGCGCCGAGAGGGTCCGATGATTCTCGAAGATGGTCCCCGAGATCATCACCGGCAACCGTTTGCCCGTTTCCTCGAAGTAGGAATCGATGGCGAAGAGGCACGCCTTGAGCACCAGCGTGTCGAACGAGGTCTCGGGCAAGAGCAGATCGACGCCCCCCTCGACCAGGGCATGGATCTGGGTCCGGTAATTCGCGACCATCTCGGCGAACGTCACGTCGCGCCGGCCTGGGTCCTCGACGTGGATGCCCATCGAGAGCTGCTTCTTGGTCGGCCCGATGCTGCCGGCGACGAAGCGGGGCCGATCGGGATCCCGGCGGTTGAACTCGTCGACTGCCCGCCGCGCCAGCTCGGCCGCGGTCCGGTTCAGCTCGTGCACATGCTCGTCCAGACCGAACTCCTCGAGCGAAAGAGCCGTGCCGTTGAAGGTGAGGGTCTCGATGATGTCCGCGCCGGCTTCGAGATAGGAGCGATGAAGTCCCACGATCATCTCGGGCTGGGTCAAGACAAGCACCTCGGTGCAGTTCTTGAGCGGGCATGAATGCCTGGCGAAGCGCTGGCCGCGGACGTCCTGCTCGGTGAGCTGATAGGAGTAAATCAACGCTCCCATTGAGCCATCAAGGATTGCGATCCTCCGGGAGAGGATCTCTTCCAGACGGGAACATCCGTTGCTCGAACGTGTCGTGGCCATCAGGTGTCCAGAATTGGAGTGGGATGATCGTGTAGAACGGAATTCGTTCCGTTCTCCTTCCAGCCAGCCGTGAGGGATCGCGTAGAACGGAATGAATTCCGTTCTACCTTCGGTATCGCATAGAACGAAATGAATTCCGTTCTACCTCCGGCCGGGATCAAGATTATTGTAGAATCATGAGCAAGGAGCATGGAAATGCACGAGGTGACTTTCCCGGGCTGTTGATTTTTGAGAGCGCCGCACGAGTGGACCCCGATCTCTCTTCATCTCTGTATGACGCCGATCACGACATTCCCCGCCGGGCCGTCGTGCCCTTGAGCCGTGATCAAGTTCGTCTCAATCAACGGCTTGTGGTCAGCCCCGTGCTGACGATCCTGGCGACGATCCTGGCCGTCTTTCTGATCCATCATGCACTGCGGACGCGGAATGTGTTCCTGTTCGTGGCGGCGATCTTTCTCTTCTCCTGTGGGCTCTTGCTCTTTCAGTTCCACTGCCTGGACTGTGGTCAACTCGGCTGGTACGTCTATTCGAGACGGCACGTATGTCCGGCGGTGGTCGAGCGTTGTGGGCAGGAACATCAGCCCAGAATCGGGGTTCGGCCCCGAACTCAGTTTCTCTTATGGATTTACGCTCTTTGCGCCGGGCTACTCGGTTACGCGGCGTTCATGCTGACGCGGCTCTGACTCGATGTTGCGGCTGGCCTCTGTCGGCGTTGCAGATCCGCCACGAATCGCAGCAGTGTCACCGTGCACGTGAACGGAAGTGGTGACAAACCACTCATCCCTTGGTTATTCAGCAAGCCGTGACGCGCCCCCAGACGATTCCGTGGTCACAGAATACCAAGCCAAGTCTTGACGCATCAAGGTTGACGTTGGTATTATATTGCCAGTAGTGGGGTGCGTGGGCGAAGGGTCGCGATGCACTTCGATCTCTGCGATTGGGAGGACGAGGGAGACTCGCGGAGTAATACCCGCCACGTCGGCCACAACGGGGTGACGCCCGAGGAGTTTGGGGAGGTTTTGACCACGGTCGCTCGTCGCGATGTTCAGCCGAGCCGGTCGCATCCAGAGAACATGACTTGCGTCGGCAAGACGAACGAGGACCGAAATCCGCGGATTGTGTTCGAACTTGACGAGTCCGACGACTTCGTTTACGTCCGCCCCGTGACCGCCTATGAATCCGACGAATGAGGAGAGCGATCGCCATGCATCCCAGAACGCGAGAGCAGTTGGAGGGAATGACGCCGGAGCGTCGGGCCAAAGCCGAAGCGCTGATGGCCCAGCATCGGACGGCGGAAGCTCGAGCCCGACAGTCCGAAGCGGTTGATGCGATCGAAACCGAAGTTGAAAAGACGGGCGGTATCACGACCGCCGACGGAACCTTGCATCGAATCAAGATCGCCCAACCGGTGGATGTTGACCTGGCGCGGGTAGGGCATGACTTCAGAGTCCGTCGCGAAGCGTTGGGGCTGTCGCTTGACGACGCGGCCCGGTCTTCAGGGGTCGAGCGCAGCGCGCTGGCCAAGATCGAGCGTGGTGCCAACCCGAACCCCACGGTAGGAACACTGGCCAAGGTTGCTCAGGCGTTGGGAGGCAGGGTTGCGATCGGGTTTGAGCCGTTCCGCGAGTGAGCCGCACTGGAAACGCGACAGCCGGTGAACTTCATTCGCTCTTGCGTCCCGTCAGGCGGATCTGAATCCTCCTAGAGCGCCGAAC
>JBMFUH010000393.1:0-6443 GCA_049966735.1 Isosphaeraceae bacterium | reverse complement strand
AAGCTCGGCCCAGAACAACGAGAGAAACGGGGGAACAAGCTGCCAGGCGACGCAGAAAACCACGCCCCCGACGACCAGCAGCACCAGCCGGGTAATCCGCCCGAGCTGCAACCGCCGACCTGGAGCTGCAACCGCCGACTCGTCCATCTCCGTCATCGATCACTCCGGAATCGGGCCGCTGAAGACTCACCCGGCCGCTTCTCCCCACGATTGTACGGAAAACCCCTGGAGCCAAAACCACAATCTCGTCGGCCTGACCAGCCAGACCACTTCACAATCAGACCTCACCCCACATTCTCATCCGTGTCAATCCGTGTTCATCCGTGGCTGGGTTCATCGAGCATATCGCTTGTCCGCCGCACACCGATGTCGTTACACTCAAGCGCGCCGCTGGCTTGTCCCGAAACGATCTTCCCGGAACCTTCCGCCTCATGTCGACCGCGATTCCCTTTCGCCCGCTCGACGATCCTTACGGCTCGATGTTCGAGACGATCTCGTCGCTGACCGAGCGAATCAAGGACGCCCTGGAGTTGGAATTCGCCGAGGTCGCCGTGCGCGGGGAGATCTCGAACCTGGCCCGGCCCAAATCGGGCCACGTGTATCTCAGCCTCCGCGACAGTTCGGCTTGCATCCGGGCCGTCATCTGGAAGAGCGACGTCCAGCGGCTGGCGTTCGACCTCTCTGAAGGGCTGGCCGTGCGGGTGCTCGGGCGAGTGACCGTGTATGCCCCGCGGGGAGATTATCAGCTTGTCATCCGCCATCTCGAGCCCGATGGCATGGGCGCTTTAGAGCTGGCGTTCCGGCAGCTCCACGCCCGACTGGCCGCCGAGGGACTCTTTGACGCCCACCGCAAACGCCCCCTGCCCCGCTTCCCCAGGCGGATCGTCGTCGTCGCCAGCCCCACAGGCGCCGCGGTGCGCGACCTGCTCCAGGTGACCGGCCGGCGCTGGACCGGAACCGATATCCTGATCGTCCCGACCCGCGTCCAGGGGACCGGAGCGGGGGCGATGATCGCCGCGGGAATCGGCCTGGCCAATCGCGTTCCCGACGCCGAGTTGATCATCGTCGCGCGCGGCGGAGGGTCGGCCGAGGACCTCTGGGCTTTCAATGAAGAGATTGTCGTCCGGGCGATCGTCGGCTCGCGCCTGCCCGTCGTCTCCGCGGTGGGCCACGAGATCGACGTGACCCTGGCCGATCTCGCCGCCGACCGCCGCGCCTTGACACCCAGCGAGGCCGGCGAGCTGGTCGTGCCCGATAGCCGCGAGGTCGCCATGCACCTGGATCGCCTGGGGGACAGGATTCATCGGATCAGCCAGAATCGCCTGGCGGAAGCGCGCCTTCGACTCGATCAGCTCGCCGAGCGTGCCCGGCTTGCCATCCGCGGGAACCTGGAAGACCGCCGGCACGCCCTGGCGCGGCTGGCCGCCTCGCTCGAAGCGCTCAGCCCGCTCTCGGTGCTGGCGCGAGGATACAGCCTGACCTTCCTTGCCGACGGCGTCACGTTGGTTCGGTCCGCCTCGGACGTGCAACCCGACGATTTCATTCAGACCCGGCTCGCGAACGGCAAGCTCGTCAGCCGGGTGCTTCCGCCGACACACGATAGAGCCCCGTGAGGACGCCATGCCCGAGGAAACAGAAGTCCGCTTCGAGGTCGCGCTTTCGCAGCTCGAGCAGATCGTCGCGTCGCTGGAACGCGGTGAGCCAGACCTGGCCGCGGCGCTGGCCAAGTACGAGACCGGCGTGAAGCTCTTGACGCGCTGTTATGGCCTGCTGGAGCGGGCCGAGCGCTCCGTCGCCCTCTTGACCGGCGTCGACGCCCAGGGCAATCCGGTCACCGCCCCGTTCGACGCCACCGCGACCATCGAGATGGAAAAAGTGATGCTCAGCACCGCCGGCACAAATTCCAGCAACGAGCAGCCCCAGGCAAGCCCGGAACCCGTCTCCAGGCCAAGCCGCTCGCGACGGGCGAAGCCGGCAGCGGAACCGGACGCCGAGCCAGGCCCCGACCGGTTTGATCCTCCATTCTGAGTGCTCCACGAAATCAGGAGTGCGATGCACCATGCCAGACACAGACCGGCACGACTCATCGAGGCGTTACCAGGTCGTGGACCTGGCGCTCTTGCCCGGCGTCCCCTGCCCTTGCGGAATCGCCCGGCGCGCCTTCGCGGACCGGGCCGATTTCCCCCTGACCATTCATCTGACGGAGATCAAGACCGACGCCGCCCTGCACTATCACCGCCGTCTGACCGAGACCTACTACATCCTCGAATGCGAACCGGACGCCCGGATGCTGCTTGACGACGAGATCATCCCGCTTCAGCCCGGGCGTTGCGTTCTGATTCCTCCCGGCGTCCGCCACCGGGCCATCGGCGCGATGAAGGTTCTGATCGTCGTCTCGCCCAAGTTCGACCCGGAAGATGAGTACCTGGATTGAACCGAGATTCAATCCGCCTGAGTGGCTGTGGCCCCCGAGTTCGTTCGGCTTGAAGCTGCCATTGCCGACCTGCAGGCGCTCAGGGATCGTCTGGCGGCGTGCTAGGAGACGGTCTTTCTATTCCTGTGTCGGGGAACGTCGTCCGAGCCACTCGCCACAGAAGCGGGAGGGCCAGGAGCTGAATGGCGACCGAGAATCCGATCAGGGCAGTGAGAGACGTGTCGTAGAGGAAGCCCATCAGCGCGCTCCCCGCGAACCAGGACAGCCCGAAACCCGTGTTGAAGAGCCCGTAGGCGGTTGCCCGTCGATCTCCTGGAATCATCGCCGCGATCGCGGCGCGGAGGATCGATTCCTGGGCTCCCATGCCGATGCCCCAGAGGATCATTCCCACGAGCGCCTGGGAGGGTCCGCCGAGGAAGACCAACGGCGCGAAGGATGCCGAGAGCACGACGGCGACGCCCAGCGTTGCCAGGCCGAACCGGTCGAAGAAATGGCCGAAGAGCAGTGCCGCCAAAGCGTCGACACCCATCGCGACGGCGTAATACAATGGGATCCAACTCGACGGGACGACGGCCAGCTTACACAGGTGATAGGCAATCAGCGGGAAGTCGGCGTAGCCGGCCGCGACCAAGGCGGCGGCGGCCAGGTAGAGCCAGAAGACGGTGGAGAATCCTCGGCCGTCATGCGCCGGAGTGATGGGCTCGAGATCGTGAGGGCGCGGATAGATCGATCGGGCCGCCAGGAGAACCGCGAGAGTGATGGCCGCGGGGATGAGCAACATGGCAAACGCGGTCCGGTATCCACCGAACGCGGCCACAACCCCCGCGACCGCGAGCGGGCCGACGACGGCCCCCGCTTGGTCCAATGCCTCGTGCAAGCCGAACCCCCAGCCATGACCGACCAAGTGCGTGGCATGCGACAGCATTGCGTCGCGCGCGGGAGTGCGAGTTGCTTTGCCCATCCGCTCGCAGATCATGAGCGCGGCCGCGACCTCCCAGCGGCCAGCCAACGCCAGCAAGGGCACGGCCAGAATACTCAGGCCGTAACCCGTCAGAGTGACCGTCCAGTACCGCCGTGAGCGGTCAGCGACATACCCCGAGACCAGCCGCAACCCATATCCAACCAGCTCGCCGAACCCGGCCACCAGCCCGACCACGGTCCCGCTGGCGCCCAGCAGGGCCAGGAACGGACCGGTGATGCTCCGGGCACCCTCGTAGGTCATGTCCGCGAACAGGCTGACGATCCCGAGCAAGACAACGAACCGTAGCGCCGCCTTTCCACCCTGCTGACTGTCCCGTGGCACCAAACCATCATTGACGGGCATGGTCCGCACCTCTGACTGCGGCGAGCTGACAGGCAACTCCCTTCACTTGATGCCGAGGGGATAGCGGCGGTCCATGTCTGAGAGAAGCCGGTCCAGGAAATGGACACATGGACGGTGGATAGCCGGGTGCGACCGCAACCCGCGATCAACCCAGCCCCGGAGCCGATCAGGGCAAGCTGCCGCACAGGCGTCAATTACCAAAGCCCCGGTTAGTAAGGCCAGAAGGGTCATGACGATTCTCCGGGATGAAGTGGACAGTTCAAAGGAAGACCTCGGACGGTTCAACCGGTGTCTCACGCGCCCACTGACTGACGAGTGTATCCAGATGGACCAACGAATTCAGCGCCCAGCCATTCTGGATCGCATTGACCAGTCTTGACGAGAACCGCGTCCCTGCTATGATTGTCTAACGACCATCAAAAGGCGATGGAGTTCGCCTGGAACCACCCCGACCCGCCGGGGTTGATGACTCCTACCTGCGGCAGTGCCGCGAGTAGGGGTTTTTTGTTGCGCCTACCCCCTTCACTCGCCTCAGCCGTCTGGTTTTTTTCCTATCTGGCAGGCGAGCCATGAAACTTCTCATTCTGTCGGACATTCACGGCAACTGGCCAGCGCTCGATGCTATCCTCCGCGCCGAGCCGGACCATGATGACGTGGCGTTTTGTGGTGATGTCGTCGATTACGGGCCGCACCCCGTCGAGTGCCTGCGCTGGGTCGCCGAGCATGCCGAGCATCGGGTGCGCGGCAACCACGACAACGCGCTGGGGTTCGATGTCGATTGCCATTGCATGGGTTCGTTCCGGCCCTATTCGCTGGCAACGCGCTCCTGGCACAGGTCGCTCCTGTCCGAGGCCGATCGGATGTTTCTCCGCAAGCTGCCGACAATCTCGTGGTTCCGCCGTGGGGGAAAGCGCTTCCGGATGGCTCATGCGACGCCCCAGGGGGACCTGTTCGAGTATCTGAGGGCGGACCAGTGGGTAGAACGCGTCGGAGAGCTGGATTGCGACGTGCTGATTCTGGGCCATACCCATCTTCCAGGAGTGCGGAAGATCGGCAAGCTGACGGTTGTGAATCCGGGGAGCGTGGGGCTGGCACGGGATCATGGCGGCGAAGCCTGCTACGCGGTCTGTAACGGACAAGGCGTCGAGCTGAGGCGCGTTCCGTACGACGTGGACCGGACCGTGAGCGACCTCCGCGCCGCTCCTCTGTCAGACGAGGTGGTCACAGGGCTGGAATCGGTGCTCCGCGCGCGGGTTGGGGCGGAGCCGGCGAGCGTCGCCTCGGCACGTTGATCGATCGGTCCTTTCCCAGGTTTCTCATGGTTGGCTCATCCGACCGGCGGAATTTGCCGATTATCGGGGTGATAGGGATTGGCATGGGTGGAAAATCCGCTCAACTCCATCGCGTCTCCCGAAGCCACCCGTCAGGGGATGCCATGAACCAATCGAGAGTGGGAGGAGTCGGGGACAATGTCAACTGACGCCTCTCCACCACCTGATGAGGGACCAGGGGGACTCGGTCCCGTGGCTGCCGGTCGTCCGTCGCCGCCCAGTACGCCTGTGACCGGCGGAACGCCGTCAGGTCCGGTTTCCGTGCGACGTCTGCGTCACACACGGCGGATTTCCTGGCGCGGGCTCTTCATCATCGTGCTGGTCGTCGGGGTGGTCGGGGGCGTTGCCACGTGGTGGGTGCATTCGCTCATCAAGGTCTCCACGGACAACGCCTACGTGGTGGGCAACATCACGCCGATTTCCGCCGAGGTCGGTGGCACGGTTGTCGCCCTGTTCGTCGACGACAACATGCTGGTGCAACCCGGTGATCCGATCGCCCAGATTGATCCCGTCCCGTTCCAGGCGCAGGTGGATCAGGCCCTGGCAGACTTCAAGCAAGCAAGCTTTGATGCCAGGGCCGCCGTGGTCAACGTGGGTTTCTACCAGCAGGATCGCAAGTCACTGCTCGAGGGAGCCGTGGCCAAGCGCGCCGAGGCGGAGCAGGGGGTGCGTGTGGCGGATTTCGAGCTGCGAACCCGCGAGCAGATCCTCGCCAAGGACCGAGAACTGCTCGCCTCGCTTCGTGCGCGGCAGCCGGGGCTGGAAGCGATCATGGTCAACGCTCGCGATTATCTGGAGCGATTCAACCGCCTGGCTCGCACGGGCGACGTGCCGGTTCAGGACCGCGACAACCGTGAGGCGACTTACCGTGAGTCGGTGGCCAAGCTGAAATCGCTGGAGAGCAACATCGCGGCCGCCGAGCGGCAACTTCTTGCCAGCGAATTGCAGGTACGTCAGGCGGAGACCCGGCTCGAGCAAAGCCGCAAGGCCCTGGCCGGCGCGCAGGCCCTGGTCGGCCGCGGCGAGGCATCTCAGCTCGAGCCACAGGTGGAACAACAGTCCGCCATCGCGATGGAGAACAAGGTGCGGCAGGCCGAGGCGAAACTCCGGCTCGCCCGGTTGAACCTGAGCCACACGCTCATCCGCGCGCCGGTCGCGGGAATCATCAGCCGCCGGACGATCCAGCTCGGCCAGACGTTGGACGCGCGCAAGCCCTTCCTGAGCATCGTTCCCCTGGACCTGGACAACGTCTGGGTCGTGGCCAACTTTCGCGAAGAGCAGATGGTCCGCATCCGCGTGGGCCAGCGGGCGCAGGTCCGCGTCGACGGCGTGCCGGAGCGCGCCTTCTCCGGCT
>JBMFUH010000392.1:0-6451 GCA_049966735.1 Isosphaeraceae bacterium | reverse complement strand
GCAAGAGCGCCTTGAGGACGCGGGAGCCCCCTGGCTGGGCGGCGACCTCCATGCCGGGCACCATCAGGAGCGCCGCGCTGTGGATATGGTTGTGGTAACTCGCCATCATCATCACGATGACCGTAGCCAGCATCGCGACGGGGAACCGGTCTCCATTCGGGTTCCAACGCCCGCGCCAGACCAGGGGAAGCACGCCGAGCGTCGCGACCGAAAAGCCGAGGGTAAGGAGCTGGCCCGTGCGATCGGAAATGTCCCCCGGAAGCACGTTGGCCAGCACTCCGCGCCAGTTGATCATCAGTCGGGGTCCGACAATCCAGTTGACGTCCCGAAATCCCGACATGTCCTGAAGCGTCCGGTATTGCGCTATCATCCCCTCCGGCCCGACGATCGCCAGCGAGCCGAGCAAGACGACAAGCCCGGCCAGCAACAGTCCGCCGGCCGCGCGCCAGCGCTTCTTGAGGAGAAAGACCAGGAGGGGGAAAGCGACATACTGGGGCTTGAGGTAGAGCGTTTCACACCAGAGGCCCGCGCGAAGGTCTCGTCCATTCGTGAGGTCATGATAGGCGCGATAGAAGCCGTAGACGAACAACATGGTGAGCTGGCCGTAAATCAAGGCGCTGACGACCGGGAAGTAAACGACCCCAGACAGGACGACAGACCAGGGGCGCGGGCTTGGACCTGCCTCTCCTCGGGCCACCGCGCAGCCAATGGCCAGGCCGAGGCACGTCCAGATCGCGTAGCCCAGAGGAGGAGGGCAAAAGGTCAGGGCCATGAACGGCAGAATGTAAACTGCCGGGTACGGTCCAGGCCCCAGGTTCAGGCCGTGGGGGTCGGGACCGTAGTAGCTCATCAGCTCGCGCGCGAAGGGAGCGACGAGGTCCAGGTCGTACATCGCCCGAGCGCCCACCGCGAGCGTGGCCTTGGCGATCGATCGATAAATGCCGAAGTCTCCACCGATGAAGAAAAAACAATCACCCGCTTCAAGGCTGGAATGCGCGATTGGTGAAGTGGCCGGCCCAAGGTAAGCTACCGCCTCCTGACGTTTTTGCAAGGAGGCAGCGATCATGGCTCGTCGTTGGCCAAAGGACTTGGCTTGGACCGAAGTCTTGCTGGAGGTTGAGAACTCATGGTGTGGCGAGTGTGGACGCCGGATGCATGTGCGTGACCATCGCCAGCATCGCATTTTCAGCTTGGCGGGCCCGCTCCATTTGGTCTGCAAGTTGATGCAATGTCCAGATTCGGCTTGTCCGAATCACCACCGCACGTTCAGTCCGGAACGGGAACAGACTCTGACCATGCCACGTTGGCTCATTGGTTGGGATGTCTTCTGTGGGCTCGGTCATCGGTGCTTCGCTCGGCACTGGTCGGTTGCACAACTTCGCGCTGAGTTGTTGGACAGCTACGAAATCATCTTGTCGGAAGACGCGATCGAGGACTATCTGCAACGCTACCAATGCATGCTGGCGGCGCGTCAACAAGATCCCGCTCTTTTGAAAAAGGAATACCACACGATGCGTCACGTGATGCTTTCTATTGATGGCTTGCAACCCGAGAAGGGACACGAAACGCTCTACGTCGTGAGGGAGCTGTGCCAGCAACGGGTGTGGTTTGCCCAGGCGCTTTTGTCGAGCGCCACAAACAAAATTCGTCCGTTGATTGTGCAGGCGCGTGCCTGGGCCCAACGCCTGAACTGCCCTGTGCGATTGTGGATGTCAGACAAGCAAGACGCGTTCGTGACGACGATTGCGAGCGAGTTTCCCGGTGTACCGCATCGTTACTGCGCCAATCATTTTCTGCGTGATCTGGCCCAGCCCATGCTCGAATTGGACAGCCACGCCGAAGTGCAAATGCGCAGCGAAATCCGCGGTTTGCGGGCCATCGAGCGTGACGTGTTGAAGTTGCGTGTGGCGGATCATTGCGCCCAAGATCCAGAGCAGGAACGAATGCCGCCCGTGCTCGTGTGCGCGATGCATGATTTGGACGTGGTGCTCGATTATTGTGTCGCGGTTCGTGGAATCATCAACGACAGCCAAGGAGGCCCCTTGCGTCCACCGGGGCTTCGGATGTCTCAGGCGCTTGGCGAGGTGCAGCAATCGTTGAACCGCAACGTTCGGCTCAAAAAAGGGGGCCCGCGGAAGCCTTGCTGGTGCGCTTGGTCGGCTGCATAGACAAAGGAAGAAACCTCGTGCTAGAAACGCAGAAACAAGTGGAGGCGTATGTCGAGATGATTCGTCGAGTAGACGCAACCTTAGACCCCGCTTCCAATGGTTGGGCACAACGAAAGCGGCTCTATAACGCCGTCGGGCGCGATTTGCTGGAAGACGAAGACTCGATCTGCCAACAGATGGGCAAAATGATGGCAAGTTTCAAGCAGGGGCTGTTCGCGGGCAGAGGTCGTGGAGACTTGCCGCGCGACAACTTGGACTTGAAGCGGTGGTTTCGTTGGCCCAAAGGACACGAGCGTCGCATTCACGGGCGCTGCCACGCCGGTGTTCACATCGTGCAGGAAGGGCCAACCATGCTGTTGGCTCTGGACGCGCATCGGCACCATCCCCAGCCATTCACGGAAGAGAAGCTTCGCCCGTATCGTGATGCCGTCGCTCCCGAGAGTCAGAAGCAAGCGATCCGACGACGACAGGTCATGCGAACCGCGCGTTCAACGGCAAAGCGCGGAACCTTATTGCGCAACCTCGAGTTGAGGTATGCCGCGTCATCCCAGCCTTGAAGCGGGTGATTGAAAAAATACCTGCCGGGGGGAGAGGGTTCAAAGGCGACCTTTTCACCTTGGGGGAGAAGGTGCCAGAAGGGCGGATGAGGGGCACTGCCCGGGACCTCGTCGTCTATTGGCGTCGCTGGTGACGCAGGGCCACGGGGGGTCGGAGGATCTCGATGAGCATGAAGACTTCGCGCAGCTTGGTCGGTGTGGCCAGCATCTTCTGGATTTCCGCGGCCCCCAGCGGCGGAGTAACGGTCGAGTCGGGCGTCACGAACAAAGAGGTCTGGGAGATGGTCGAGGGGCGAGACAGCGGGCTGGACAGTGCGGCCATCGGCGCGCTGAGGGGGCTGAGCTCCAGTGGCTTGCTCTTCTGCTTGGCGAGCGCCTGGCTAACTTGGTCGGTCAAAGCGCGGCGCGTTTCCGGCTCGGCTCTGCCCTGGAGATTGGGACCGGAGACTCCGGTCCGCGACCGACCACCTCGTCGCGACGACCCGCGGAGCGGCCGTCCCCCCGCTGTGCCAGGTTGCCCCATCGCCGGCCGGTTCGAGGCTTGCGCCCCCTGCTCGTTCTCGAGGTAAACGATGGCCTCTTCCAGGGTGTTGACCCTGGGCCGAGGACGTGGCGCGGGCGGCGGCGCGGGGGGCGAGCCGAGACCATTCCATGCCGCCGCGCGCTCGCCTGATCCAGGGAGGGCAGCCGGGCGGTTCGACAGTCCGCCGCCCGGTCTGAGCGGTTCGACCTGACCGGGTAAACGCCCGCCCGGTTGCATTCCTCCCGGTCCCGGCGGGCGGCCTGTCCGCGGCGGCAAGGGCTGGGCGTCCCGATTCAAGATCGCCGTCAGGGCCCAGATGGCCAGAAACGTCAGCGGAACGATGAAATTGATCAGGACGTCGAATCTCATGTTTCCGCCTTCCAGAAAATCCTTCGTGCCAGGCTGGGACGGTCGCGATGCGCGTTTCGGCCAGAATTACTGCGGCGCGGTCAAGGGTTCGCGCCGGGTGGCATTGCCCGTCCCCGCGATCGAGCTGCGCATCTCCGTGTCGGCCTGGATATTGCGAAGGTGATAGTAGTCGGTGATGCCGAGATTCCCTTTGCGGAAGGCCTCGGCGATGGCCAGCGGAATCTCGGCCTCGGCCAGCACGACCTTGGCGCGGTTCTCCTGGACGTGGGCGACCATCTCCTGCTCCTTGGCCGCTCCGAAGGCGCGCCGCTCCTCGGCCTTGGCCCGGGCGACCCGGACGTCGGCCTCGGCGCGTAACGCATTCAAGTTCGCGCCGATGTTGTCGCCCACGTCGATGTCGGCGATGTCGATCGACAGGATCTCGTAGGCGGTCCCCGCGTCGAGCCCCTTCTCCAACACGCGCTTGGAAATCGAGTCGGGCTTCTCCAGAACTTGCTCATGCGTGTCGGCCGAGCCGATGGCGTTGACGATGCCCTCACCCACGCGGGCGATGATCGTCTCGTCCGTGGCGCCGCCGACCAGTCGGTCGAGGTTCGTCCGGACCGTGACCTTGGCCTTCACCTTGAGTTGGATGCCGTTCTTGGCCACGCCGTCGATGGTCAGCCGCCCCTGCGTCGGGTCGGGACAGGGAATGACCTTGGGATTGACGCTGGTTTGCACGGCCTCCAGGACGTTGCGTCCGGCCAGGTCGATGGCGGCGGCCCGCTTGTACGAGAGTGGAATATCGGCACGGTTGGCCGCGATCAAGGCCCGGACGACGTTGGGCACGTTGCCGCCGGCCAGGTAGTGAGCCTCCAGCGCCCTGGTCGTCAGGCCGTCCTTTTCGGATAACCCGGCCTGATAAGCCATAATCTTCGACCGGACGATGATGTTGGGGTTGACCTTGCGAAACGTCATGCCGATCAGGTCCCAGATGCTCACGTTCGCCTGCGTCATCTTGGCCTGGATCCAGAGATTGAAATACTTGGCCAGGAAGATGAAGAGCATCAGCGTGATCAGCGCGATCGCACCGATCAGCAGATAAAAAATGGTCGACCACTGCGACTGCTGGTTCTGTTGAGCAAAGAGCATGACGTTCATGAAGGATCCTCAAGGATGGAGACTGCGTCGGCAGTCAATTCTATGGTCGAATCCATGGTCGACGGCCTCGCCGCGGCCGGTGGCTCTTGGTGCGTCTTCTGCCATTCTTCCGCGAGAGCATCGGCGGAATCAAGCACTCCCCGGACGACGATCTGGCCCCCTTTGATCCGGAGCACGCGGACTGGCGCTCCGGCGGGCAGAAATCCCTCCTCGGCGAGAGCGTCTATCCGCCGACCGTCAATCTCGACGTGACCGCAGGGGCGAAGCGGGGTCAGACTCTGGCCCACCTGGCCCACAAGGTTTTGCAGATGCCGGTCGGTATGCGAGACCTCGATCTCCTCCGGCGCGGGTGGCTTGAGGAAAAACCTGCGGCCCAGCGTCGTCCGCGACCAGAGCGAAAACGCCAAGCTAACCGTCAGGGGCAGGGCGACCAAGTCGATCAGCATGAACGTCAGTCCCAGACCGAGCGATGACGCGAACGCGTACCAGAGACAGAGCGCCAGACTAACCACCGAGCATAAACCGATCAGTCCCCCGGACGGAATGAAAACCTCCAGCAAAAGCAGCAAGAGGCCGATCGCCAGGAAGACGATCGGCCAGAACATGACGCTCACGACCCCCCTCCTTCGGACAGCCGTCCGCCTGATCGTCGTTGCCATCTACAACCAGTTTAATCGATCGACCATGTCACCTGCCATGACCAATCGATCTGAACATCCGGATCAAGGCCGACAGCGTTTCCCTACCCCATGTCCGCATGGCTCTCGGGGCACTCTCCCGCCAGGCGCGGCACGGTGTGATAAGAAACTATCCGAGAACGCCGTTTCGGCGTCCCGATTCCCTGGAAAAACAAGGGGTTACGACCGTTCTCGGATAGTTTCTAAAGGCGGTCAGTCAGATACAGCCCCCTTGGCGCACTGCGTCGAGTTTCGGTCGAACGACTGCGATACGCCCCTGTTGCTTGGCCCTGAGCAAAGATCCCAGCCGTTCCAATTACCTGAATGTCTCGCCGGATGGCTTCCGCGCGAGCGGCGCGGTCGTCGAGCACGACGATGGATCCAGGATTCTCGATGGCCAGCGACAGCACACCCAATTCACCGGCATCGAGCCGATTCGGGTCCAGCCCAAGAGTGACACTCGGGCGTGGACACGATCCGCAACCAGGAGCTCGTGGCCAGGCGAATGGCTTGCACATTCGGGTCGAACCGCTCGCCCGCAAGGACTTTCTGAGAAACGATGCCTGGGACGATCACGTCCGAGTCGGAAGGCTCTCGAAGCAGCTCCAGGCAATCGGCGCCCGCTAGCAAGATCAAGGGCGAAGTGTTAACGATCCGCACCGATGGGTAGCTCCATCTCGCGCCGCAGTTCCTCCTCCGTGACCTGGATGGCCTCGACATGGGCCTGCTGGAGAGTTCTCTCAAGACGTCTGTTCACCTTCAAAACGATCTTCGGTGAATTCTCAAGGGGGCTTTGGAGTGAGTGAGGAACCCCAAGGCGGTCGAGGACCTCATCGCGTACCTGAAGTAGCGGAGGGCCTACGTCCCTCCTGTACTACTAACTTCGAGAATCTTGTACGCCGGACACGATTTCGCGAGCGATTCCGTGGCAAGCTCTTGGGTTGCAGACCCGGGTGATCCAACGCGCGGAGCCATGATGGCGACCACGCATCTTATCCGTGTTCAATCCGTGGCCCT
>JBMFUH010000391.1:0-6452 GCA_049966735.1 Isosphaeraceae bacterium | reverse complement strand
GGCGTAAGGCCTCCAAAAAACGAACCGCGTCTTACACCCGTCGTCGCCGATGGCTACGATCAAGAAATTGGGCAGGCTTGCCTTCCAGACCGGAACTCGCGTCCAGTCCCGCGGAGAGTTAGAATGACCCGCATTCATCATGGGTGAATCTTCGGAGAGCGCGAACGAGCATGGTTCCCTGGCTGGGCCTGTTTGCCGATGGATTCTTGATTGCGGGCGGCTGGTGGCTGGCCGGGCCCGCGCTGGGGCAGGCCAGGGTCGTGGATCGAATCCTGGCGACGGGCGTTCTGGCCTTCGCGTGGTGCGTGCTGGGAATCGAGCTGCTGGGCTCCTTCGGCCTGCTGGAGATTGGTCCGGTCCTGACCTGGGCTGGCGCTCTCGGCGCGCTGGGCCTGGGTGCTCGGACGGTATTGCCACCACCTGCAAATGCGGACGCGAAAGAGATCCCGCCCCGGGCTCCCTGGCGGTGGGACGCCTTGATCGCCTTGGGGCTGGTGTTCTGGGTATCGGCCGTGCTGGGAATGACGTCGCTCTTGCTGCCGGTCAAGGTCGTCAGCGACGGGCCGATCTACCACCTTTACTTCGCGGCGCGGTGGTGGAAGGCCGGGCGGCTGTTCCTCATTCCCGTGCCCTTCGGCGAAAACGCCGCGACGTACTTTCCCGCCAATGGCGATCTCTGGTTCACCTGGCTGATGGTCACCTGGGGAGGCGACCGACTGGCAAGAATTGGCCAGGCGCCCTTCTTGATGTTGGCGGCGCTCGCCGTCTGGGGAATCGCGCGGCGGCTGGGCGCGAGCCCCAGCGCGACCCTGCTGGCGGCTTGCTGGTTCGTCACGTCGACCCCGCTTTTGATCTTCACGTTCGAGGCCAACGTCGACTCGATCTTCGTGGCCGGATATCTGACGGCCGTCTACTTCTTTCTGTCCTACCCGCGGTTCGATGGCGGTGTGCCTGCCATTCTCCTGGGAGGGCTGGCCGCGGGGCTGGCGTTGGGGACCAAACCGGTGGGAGTGGTCTTCATCCCCCCCCTGCTCTGCCTCGTGCTGGGCGCGATCGCGGTCAAGATGGGTTCCGTCCGACGCGTGCTGGCTGCGCTCCTTGTGATGCTCGCCGGGCTCGGCGTGGCATCGGGCTTCTGGTACGGCCGGAACCTTTTGTTGACGGGGAATCTCCTCTATCCGCTGCATGTCAACATCTTCGGCAAGACGGTCTTCCAGGGATGGTATGGCCGCGACGCCATGCAATTCAGCCCCTACTACCTGCCCCTGGGGCAGTGGCGAGCACTTGTGGACACGGTGCTGGCCGTCCTCGACCCGCGACTGGCCCCCCTCTGGCTGGCGGCTCTGGCGGGCGCCTGGGCGATCCGGGCCAACCTTGCCGCGACCGATCGCCGGGTCTGGGCAATGTCGCTGCTCGCGGTGCTCAACGTGGTATTATGGTGGGTTTTCATTCCCTATCGCACGCAGCAACGCTTCTTTCTCCAGGCCCTCGGACTGGCCGCCGTGCCGCTGGCCCGCCTGCTTGATCGTAGTGTCTGGCTTGCACGCGCGGCGACAGTCCTGCTCGCGCTGCATGTGCTCACGCCACAGCCCTGGCCTTTGATCTTGCACGACGGGGGCGTTCTCTGGGACTTGAGCCCGATCATTCCCAACCTCGTCCCCGCACCCTTGCGGCTCTTCGATCCGGTGGGACGCTCCGGGCAGGTCTCCCTGAAACTCGCGGCCGCTTCAGACGTGATCCTTCTCCTGGCCGCCGGCTGCTGCGCGCTGGTCGCGGCCTGGGCCGTGACGCGATCGCCGGTCTCGGCGCGGGGACGTCTGGGCAAGATGGGGCTTGGCCTCCTGGCGCTTCTGGGTCTCGTCGTGCTGGCCGCCCTGGAGACCGGAGCCGTCGGCACCGATGCCCGGCTGCTGATTTATCCGGGGTTCCGAGATTTCTATCGGGGCTGGCAGAACCTGGAAAGTCGTTCCGGGCCAGCCGGCGCACGGGTTGCCTATGCCGGCACGAACATCCCGTACTACCTTCAGGCCGGAGGGCTGCGCAACGATGTGTTCTACGTCAATGTCGACGCCCATCGCGACTGGCTGCTGCACGACTATCACAAGGAGGCGATCGCCCGGGGCGAGCCGACCTGGCCCAATTCTCGCCCGGGCTGGGATCGTGCGAATCCCGACTTTTCGGCCTGGCTGGCCAACCTTCGCGCGCGGGGCATCCAGCTTCTGGTCGTGACCCACGTGAACCCCGGCGAGGGACCGCACAACGTGGCCGACGCCGAGGGCTTTCCCATCGAGAAGGTCTGGGCCGAGCGACACCCGGATCTCTTCGAGCCGCTCTACGGCGTGGCCGAGCGCGACCCGCTTTTCCGGCTCTACCGATTGCGCCCGACGTCCTGGAACGGCTCTTCCTGCCGGGTCTGGACTCGGTGAGTGCGCTCTTGAACCGCCATGAACAGCCCCGCCGATGACCCGAGCGGAGAGCTGCCTCGAAGAAAACAGCCGTCTGAAGGCATAACCAAAGGGCCAATTCACGGACCGTCACAGACTCCATGCGGGGCCGTCACGACCACATCAGCCTGCCCCTCGCGAACAGATTAACACAATTCGTTGACCACATCGCACGGCATCGGTAATCTGACGAAGATCATTGGGACATCGACGGTTGCTTGACTTTCAGACTGTCGCGAGGAAGAGTCTGAATAACGTGCAATTGAATCATCAGAGCCTCGACGGAAGTCGCGGAACACCGGAGGGCCCTTCTGGCCACGGATGACTGATCGGAGATGGTCAGGGCGACGGACCTTCGGCAGGGATCGCCAATCTCCGGAGCACCCTCGTGACACAGCCGTCTACACCTTCCCGCATTCTCTTCGTCACCGGCCGCCTGGCCGAGTTCGCGCTTCGGCAGGTGCTCGACGACCTCGCCCCGCGCGCGGGGTTTGTTCCGGAGATCGCGGTCTTGCCGATCACCGTGGCCGCGCTCATGACGCCTAAATGGATCAGCCACCACCTGGAACTCCCGCCCGAGGTTGATCGGGTAATCCTGCCGGGGCACTGCCGAGGCGACCTGGGGCCGGTCATCGAGAAAGCCCGCGGAGTTCCGGTTGAACTCGGTCCCAAAGACCTGCGCGACCTGCCTCGCCTCTTCGGCCAGGGGGACAAACGAATCGGCGACGATGCACCCTACGACATCGAAATCCTGGCCGAGATCAATCACGCGCCTCAGCTTTCGAGGGATGAGCTGATCGCCCAGGCCGACCGGTTCAGGCGCGAGGGCGCGGACCTGATCGATCTGGGCTGCGACCCGGGAACAACCTGGAACGACGTCGGCGATGTGGTCCAGGCGCTCCGGGACCGCGGCTTCCGTGTCTCGATCGACAGCTTCGACCCGGCCGAGGTCGCTCTCGCGGTCCAGGCGGGCGCCGAGCTGGCTCTGAGCGTCAATGGGTCCAATCGCGAGCGAGCCGCCGACTGGGGCGTGGAAGTCGTCGCGATACCCGATCAGCCCGGCTCGCTCGACGGACTCGATGAGACGTTGAGCTGGCTCGAGGCCAGGAACCTCCCCTTCCGGGTGGACCCCATCCTCGAGCCGATCGGCCTGGGCTTCGCGGCCTCGCTGGGCCGTTACATCGAGGTTCGCGCACGCTATCCCGACGTGGCGATGATGATGGGCGTCGGCAACCTGACCGAGCTGACCGAGGTTGACTCGGCCGGCGTCAACATGCTGCTTGCCGGGTGCTGCCAGGAGCTCCAGATCAAGAGCGTGCTCACGACGGCCGTGATCAACTGGGCCCGCTCTTCCGTCCGCGAACTCGACCTGGCGCGCCGGCTGGCTCATCACGCGGTGGCACGTCGAATCTTGCCCAAGCATCTCGACCCTCGGCTGGTCATGCTCCGCGACCCCAAGATCGATCGGTTCGGCCCCGAGAACCTCGCCGAACTTCAGAGGAGAATTCGCGACCCGAACTGGCGAATCTTCGCCGAGGATGGCCTGATCCACGCACTCAACGACACGCACTTCCTGGCCGCCGCCGATCCCTTCGAGCTGTTTCCCAGGATGGAGGTCTCCGATCCTTCGCACGCTTTCTACCTGGGCTACGAGATGATGAAGGCCAAAACCGCCTTGACGCTGGGCAAGGCTTATCGCCAGGATCAAGCGCTGGAGTGGGGGTTTCTGACCGAAGCCGAACCGAGTCGCATGGCCAGACGCCGCCAGCGAATCGCCGACGGCGCCTCAACCGAGCATGGACACGGCAGCCAGGGCCAGGGCGAATCGAGCGAGACTCCGGAGTGATTCTGGAAGGCATTGTCACAACGTTGAGCCCCGAGGGGGTGCTGAATATCGCACCCATGGGGCCAAAGCTCGGCCCGGATCTGAGCCTCCAGCGCTTCGAGCTTCGCCCCTACTGCGGCTCGACCACCTTTCAAAACCTCCGGGCGCGCGGTGAGGGCGTCTTCCACGTGACCGACGACGTGCTGCTCCTGGCTCAGTCGGCGATCGGCCGGGAACTCGACCCGCCCCCAGAGCTCCAACCCGCCCAGGTGGTGGAGGGCTGGATCATCGCCGGCTCTTGCCGCTATCACGAGTTCCGGACCTTGGAATGCGACGACCGGGAAGACCGGGCGCGAATCCTCGTCGAAACGGTCGCTCAGGGGCGAATCCGCGATTTCCTGGGCTTCAACCGCGCCCGCCACGCCGTTGTCGAGGCGGCCATCCTGGCCACGAGAACGGGGTTTCTGCCGATGGAGGAGATCCTGACCCAGCTTGACCGACTAGGCATCATCGTCTCCAAGACGGGCGGAGCGGCCGAGGAGCGAGCGTTTCATATATTATATGAGCATGTTTTCAATATTCAATCGTCGGCTTTCTTGAGCAGCGAGGCGGGGCCGTCATGAGCGCTTTGCGCGTCCGGACCGCGAGCCGTCTCCACTTCGGCCTCCTGGGTTGGGGACCGCCGGCCGGTCGGCAGTTCGGCGGCGTGGGGCTGATGGTCGAAAACCCCGGCATCGAGCTCATTGCCGAGCCGGTCGGCGCGGGGACGGTCGATGGGCCTTTGGCCGAACGGGTCCGAAACATCATTCGGCAGGTTCAGGAGCGTGCGGCGGCAGGCGCGGAGGCCGCCTGCCGGTTCGTCCCGGCGCGATTCCAGGTCGTGAGCGCGCCTCCGGAGCACGTCGGCCTGGGCGTTGGCACCCAGCTCAGCCTGGCGGTGGTCCGCCTCCTCTGCGAACTCGCAGGCAAGAAGAACCCTTCCGTGGAGTGTCTCGCGCGGCTCTCGGGACGCGGTCGGCGCTCGGGAATCGGCCTGCATGGGTTCTTGCACGGCGGCCTGATTGTTGACGGAGGCCGGCGCGACGAGGTTCATCCCCCGCCTCTGGTCGCCCGCATGCCCTTCCCGGAAGACTGGTCGATCCTCACCATCCAGCCTCCGGGTCTCCGGGGCCGACACGGGGCCGACGAGGTCCGGGCTTTTGGCGAACTCCCCCCCCTGCCCGACCGCGTTACCGACCGGCTCTGCCGGCTGGTGCTCCTGGGAATTCTGCCGGCGGTCGCCGAGCGCGACTTCCCCTCCTTCGGCGCGGCACTGCATGAGCTCCAGCTCAAGGTCGGCTCGGCGTTCGCCCCCGCGCAAGGGGGCGTCTACTCCAGTCCCCAATCCGAGGCCATCGTCGCCGAGATGGCTCGCCTGGGACTCACCGGCGCGGGGCAAACCTCATGGGGGCCGACGCTCTTCGCCTTCGGCATCCTGTCCGGCTCCGAGCAAGCCCGGATCAGTGCACGGCTCGTCGATCTGTTCCAGCTTGATCCGTCCACCGTGAGCTGGACCACGGCCGCCAACCACGGCGCCCTGCTGACGCGACTGTCTTGAAGAGCGGCCGTGCTCGGCTCGCCTCGCGCCAGAGCGACCCGAGCCCTTTGTCTCCCCGCCTCGGCATGCACGTACACTTCGGCAGGGACCAGATGAGACACTGTTACTGGCCGCCGTGGAATGGGTTGGCTCTGTAGGTTTTCCGGGAAGCGTTTCGATTCCCGACACCTTATCCTGCTGACGCATGGCCGTGCCTCGGCCGATGATTCCGGCCTCCAGCACCGTTTCACGATCGACTCACCGGGGGGAATTTCACCCCCCGGGCCGCTCGCGATCCGCCTCAGAATCTGCGAAACTCGAACAAAGCAAAGGCCTTGGTCGGCGCCCAGAAGGGACAGTTGATGATCAGGGTCAGCACGACCCAGTCGTGTCCCCAACTGACCAGCTTTTTGCCGCGACTGGAGATAAGCGGGTCGTAATGCATCCCGGCGCCGTAGAGCGTCAGCCCGCGTTTGCGACAGAGGGTGTCGTCCACGGCCCAGAGCAAGGTGGCACCGGGGGTGAGAATCATGACGACTGGCCTGCTCCCCCGAAATTGGTCCAGCCGAAATGGGAGTCCTCCGGTAGACTGAGTCGCGGAGGGGCC
>JBMFUH010000390.1:0-6469 GCA_049966735.1 Isosphaeraceae bacterium | reverse complement strand
GGAGAAGCTGGTGGCGGCCGGCCTGATCCGGGGCGTGCTGGACATCACAACCACCGAGGTGGCCGACTTCCTCGTGGGCGGCATTCTCCCCTGCACACCGGAGCGGTTCGAGCCGATCCTCAAGGCGGAGGTCCCTTACGTGCTCTCCGCCGGGGCGATCGATATGGTCAACTTCGGAGCGATGGCGACCGTGCCCGAGACGTTTCGCGGCCGTCGGCTGCACGTGCACAATTCGCAGGTGACCCTGATGCGGACGACCCCCGAGGAGAACCGGGCCTGCGCCCGCTGGCTGGCGGCCAAGCTCAACCGGTCGACCGCCCCGCTGGTCTTCCTGATCCCGGAGAAAGGGGTCTCGGCGATCGACGCACCCGGTCAGCCGTTCTTCGACCCCGAGGCCGACGAGGCGTTCTTCCAGGAACTGGAGCAGGCGATCGACCAGACCGCGCGGCGACAGGTCAGGCGCTTGCCCTACCACATTAACGATGTGGAGTTCGCCACGGCTCTGGTGGAGGTGTTTGGGGGCTTGGTGGCCAGTGGGCAGTATCGTAGTATCGTAAGGTCCGCCGTGCGGACCGACGGGCGCGGTGGTCCTGTCTGTTGATCCGCGGCTTTGACCGAACGCCAAACGCGAAGACGGCTGAGGGACTTCTCGACATGGCGAGGATAACAGGCGTGTTCTGTGCCATCGTGCCGACATTGCTCTTGCTCAGCCCGCTCATCAACTCGGCCGCGGAGCCGCCCGGGAACTCCAGGGCGTCCGCATCGGCAACGCTCATCCTCAAAGGGGGAACGTTGATCGACGGGACCGGCAGCCCTGCGCGGAAGGGGGACCTGGCGATCCGGGGCGATCGGATCAGCGCCGTCGGTTCCGTTCCGGACGACCCCGAAGCGCGGATCGTCGACGTCTCGGGACTGGTCGTCGCGCCCGGATTCATCGACCTGCACACGCATTCCGATATCGTCATCCGCAGGCCGGGTTTCCGGCTCAACCTCAATTACCTGACCCAGGGGGTGACGACCATCGTCACCGGCAACTGCGGGTCCGGTCCACGTGTCCACTTACTTGGGCGCGATCGACGCCCATGGCGCTGGTACGAACGTCATCCACCTGGTGCCGCAAGGGGCGCTGCGCAATGCGGTGATGGGCACGGACGATCGCCGGCCGACCTCCCAGGAGCTGGCGCAGATGAAGTCGCTCCTGGCGAAGGGCATGGCGTCAGGCGCCTGGGGCATGTCCACGGGCTTGATTTACGTTCCCAGTCGCTTTGCGTCCACCGACGAATTGATCGAGCTTTCGCGGGTGGTCGCTCGCTCGGGAGGCTTCTACGCGTCGCACATTCGCAGCGAGGAGGAGGGCCTGCCGCAGGCGATCGATGAGGCCATCGCCATTGGCAAGGGGGCCGGCCTGCCGGTGCACATCTCGCATCTCAAGGCCAACGGCCGGGCCAACTGGGGCAAGGCGGAGACGGTGGTCGAGCGCATCATCGCGGCCCGACGCGCCGGGCAGGTCGTGACGGCGGACCAGTATCCCTACGTCGCCTCCAGCACCAGCCTGGCCGCGATGGTCGTTCCCGCCTGGGCAATCCGGGGCTCCGGCGACGCCTTTGCCCGGCTTGCCGCCAGTCCCGAACGCGGCCCCTTGCTGCGGGCCGAGATCCTGCGCGAGCTCGACCGCCGGGATGGCGGGGCCGCGATCCGGCTGGCCCGCTACACCCCGCGACCCGGCTGGGTGGGCCGCGATCTCGCCGCCATCGCCCAGGCGGAAGGCACCACGCCCCTGGAGGTCGTTCTCGAGGTCCAGCGACACGGCGGCGCGCAAGCGATCAACTTCGGCATGAGCGAGACGGATGTGCGTTTCATCATGCAATACGATTTCGTCGCCACCGCTTCGGACGGGTCGAGCCACCGCCCCGGAGGCGGCGACCATCCCCATCCCCGGGCCTATGGCACCTTCCCCCGGAAGATTCGCTATGCAATCGATGAACACGTGATCTCTCTTGAGCAGGCCATCCGCTCGTGCACGGGCTTGCCGGCGCGGATTCTGGGCTTGCCCGAGCGAGGAACGCTGCATCCGGGTGGATATGCCGACGTCGTCGTCCTCGACCCGGCCAGCTTTCGCGACGCGGCGACCTTCGACGACCCCACTCGCTACGCTCCCGGCGTGCGCTATCTTTTCGTGAACGGCGTCGCCCTGATCGCCGAGGGCAAACCCATGGTCAAGGCTTCCTCAAAGGGGCAAGCTGCCCGGCCGCGCGCTGCGGCTTCAGACCGATGGCCCGGCAAGTCTGATCGTCCACGCGGGACGGATCTGGACCGGCGCCCCGTCCCGTCCCTGGGCCGAGGCGATCGCCGCCCGGGGAGGAACGATCGCGGCGGTCGGCACTCGTGAAGAGGTCTCGCGCTACAAGGGCCCTCGGACCGTCGTCATCGATCGCCCCGGGGCCTTCGCGACGCCCGGACTGATCGACGCCCACGGCCATATCGAAGCGCTGGGCGCCAGCCTGGAACAGGTCGACCTGCGCGGGGTCAAAACGCTCGACGAGGTGGGCCGGCGGGTCAAGGCGAAACTCGACCGCTCGCCGGCTGATTCCTGGGTCCAGGGCGGCCAGTGGGACCAGAGCCTCTGGCCGGGCGGAGCCTTTCCGACGGCGGCCGTGCTCGATGCCGTCGCCCCCGACCGCCCTGTCTGGCTCATCCGAGTGGACGGGCACGCCGGCTGGGCCAATTCCGAGGCGATGCGCCGCGCCGGTGTGACAAAGGACACCCAGGCGCCGCCGGACGGCCAGATCATCCGCGATGGTAACGGCCAGCCCACCGGCGTCTTCATCGACGGCGCGATGAATCTGGTAGGACGCGTGGTCCCCGCCGCTCGTCCCGAGGACATCACCCGGCGCATCCTGGCGGCTCAGGAACAGATCCTCGCCGCCGGCCTGACCGGCGTGCACGACGCTGGACTCTCCGGGGCCGAGGTCAAGGTCTATCGCGAGCTGGACCGTTCCGGACAGCTTCGCCTTCGGGTCCACGGCATGGCGCTGCCGCCTTCGGGTCACGAGGTTGAGTTCGTCAGCCATCCGCCGGTCAAGCCCGCGGCCGGTTCCCGGTTCGAGCTGAGGGCGATCAAGCTGTTCATCGACGGTGCGATGGGTTCCCGGGGAGCGGTCTTCTTTGGGCCCTACGCGGATGATCCCACGAACAAGGGGCTCTTGCGGATGGACCCGAAGACCCTGGAGGCAACCGCCCGCGCCGCGCTGCGGAATGGCTGGCAGGTCGCCACGCATGCCATCGGCGATCGGGGCAACGCCCTCGTGCTGGACGCCTATGACGCCGCCTTGCGAGCTGTTCCGGAAGCCCGCGACCCACGGTTGCGGATCGAGCACGCTCAGGTCATTCGCCAGGAGGATATCGGTCGATTCGCCAAGCTGGGGATCATCGCCTCGATGCAGCCGTCTCACGCCAGCAACGACATGCGCTGGGCCGAGGCCCGGCTGGGGCCCCAGCGCGTGCAAGGCGCCTATGCCTGGCGCTGGTTTGCCCAGGCGAAGGTCCCCTTGGCCTTCGGCAGTGATTTCCCGGTCGAGATCGTCAACCCATTCTGGGGCCTTTACGCCGCCATCACCCGGCAAGATTCGAAAGGCAAGCCGGCCGGCGGGTGGCATGCCGAGCACAAGCTGACCCTCGAAGAAGCACTTCGGGCCTTTACCGCGGGCTCGGCCTACGCGGCCTTCGAGGAGGGAAGGCTGGAAACTCTGAAGCCGGGCGTGCAGGCCGATTTGACCCTGGTCGATCGAGACCTCTTCCGGGTCTCTCCGTTGGAACTTCTCAAAGCCCGCGTCTTGATCACGATCATCGCGGGACAAGGTGTGTACAGGCACACATACTAGAACGGCATTCATTCCGTTCCACAGAAGCGCGGATCTGGTGTCGTCCTGGGGGGGCAGGTTTTTTCCTAAATGCATTGGGCGAAGTAGCAAATCGTCGACTCGTGAGGAGAGCGGCCGGCACTGCCTGACGCCAGGGTTTGACTCGGCACTGGATTGTCCCGCATCACCAGGTGTCGCCACAACTCTATTATGCGGCAATGAGTTCTGACAACACACGAATTCGGCGGATCATCGTTGATCTCGCGCCGAGGACACTGCGGCACGCACGCCTGCGCTCACGCTTTTCTCAGGCCAAGCCCGAGGATTCCGTTCATAGTCGCGGATTGATGATTAAGCAAGAGTTGCCGGATGCCCCAAGAACGTCCTATGGTGCCCATGTATGACACGGCAATGCTGCCCGCTTACATCGGGTGAGTGCTTTCCAAGGGGGTGAAAAGGCTGTCTTACCCTCTACTCAATGATCGTGCGCGCGGCGCGAAGACCTGGCAGCACCTTCGCCTTGAGCTCTCCCAGTTTTCCTTCAGGAGCCCAGCACCATGGCAGCGACCCCAGTCCTGACCAGGATCTTGTCCCGCTCAGATCGCAAGAACCGCATTTCGAGCCGCCGGCGCCGGCGCGTCGAGTTGATCCCCGACTTCGAGCCTCTCGAAATCAAGCTCGCGCCGTCTGTTATGACATGGACCGGGGGGGGAACCACCACCAACTGGTCCGACGCGTCCAACTGGGGCGGAACCGCCCCGGTCGCGGGTGACGATCTGGTCTTTCCCAGCGTGACCAACGAGACAGCCAACAACGACTTCACGGCGGGTACGAGCTTCAACTCGATCACGATCAGCGGCTCCGGTTACTCCTTGACCGGGAACGCCATCGCTCTGACGGGTGGCATCACAGCCAGCTTTTCTTCCGGGAGTTCAACCGATAACATCGCCACCGCGCTGGGAAATGGGAGCGTCTCGGTGAGCGCGGGCGGGGAGCTCATTCAGGGAGGCGCCGTGAGCGGCAGCGCCGGGCTCGCACTGACCGGTGGAGGAACGCTGTTTCTTACATCCTCGAGCTCCTACACCGGAACCACGACCGTAACCACCGGCAGCACACTTAACCTCGGGGGCGCGATTGCCACAGACGTGACGGTCGATTCCACCTCGACACTCGAGGGTAGCGGCATCGTGGGCGGCAACATCACGGCCAGCGGCTACGTCGATCTTTCCATGGGCGCGGCCCTCACGGCGCACAACAGCACCTTCAACACCGGCTCTACCCTCAGTGACTCGCTCCACGGAACAACCCCCGGAACGGACTATGGCCAGTTGGTCAATTCCGTCGGAGGGTTGACCCTGGACAACCCGACCCTCAACGTCACGCTGGGGACCGGCTACGTACCCGCCGTGGGTAGCCAGTATGTGATTATCCAAAATGCCGGGACGACGGCCGTCACCGGCACGTTCAACAACCAGCCAGAGGGAAGCCATCTCAATATCGGCGGGTACCCGTTCAGCATCACCTACGCCGGATCCTACAACGGCACGACGAACAACGTCATCCTCACCGCCCTGACCCCGACCACCTCTGTCCTGACATCCTCACCCAGCCCCAGCACGTACGGTCAGGCGGTGACGTTGACCGACACGGTGACCTCGACTTCGGGCACGCCGACGGGCAGCGTGGAATTCTGGGACGGCACGACCGATCTCGGCCCGGGCACGCTCAACGCCAGTGGTGTTGCGACCCTCACCACTAGCAGCCTGCCCGCAGGCTCGGATTCGCTCACCGCCGTCTACTCCGGCGACAGCACCTTCGGCGGCAGCACGGGCTCGACGACGCAGACGGTCAACCAAAAGGCCCTCACGGTCAGCGGGATCACGGCGGCCAACAAGGTCTATGACGGCACCACGAACGCCACGCTCGACACCACCAGCGCGGCACTGGTCGGCGTGATCGGCACCGACACGGTGACGCTGGACAGCACGGCAGCGGCCGGAAGCTTCGCCAGCGCGAACGTGGGGACGGGGATCACGGTTAACATCTCCGGACTCACAATCAGCGGCGCGCAGGCCGGCAACTACATCCTGACCCAGCCCACGACGACCGCGGACATCACCCCCGCGACCCTCACGGTCAGCGGGATCACGGCGGCCAACAAGGTCTATGACGGCACCACGAACGCCACGCTCGACACCACCAGCGCGGCACTGGTCGGCGTGATCGGCACCGACACGGTGACGCTGGACAGCACGGCAGCGGCCGGAAGCTTCGCCAGCGCGAACGTGGGGACGGGGATCACGGTTAACATCTCCGGACTCACAATCAGCGGCGCGCAGGCCGGCAACTACATCCTGACCCAGCCCACGACGACCGCGGACATCTCGGCGAAAACCGTTACCCCGCAGATCACGGCCGACAACAAGACCTATGACGGGCTGACAGCCGCAACACTCACCAGTCAAACGGTAAACGGTACGATTGGTGCGGATGTCGTCACACTCGTCGTGACAGCGGCGAACTTCGATACCAAGGACGCGGGGACGGGCAAGACCGTGACCGCAACGGGCCTGAGCTTAGGTGGGGCCGATGCAGGCAACTATACGCTC
>JBMFUH010000389.1:0-6470 GCA_049966735.1 Isosphaeraceae bacterium | reverse complement strand
CTGGTGTTCAACATGAACAACGGGGCGCTGAGCGTACAGATCCTCAACGACAACGTCGACTGGTCTCAGGCCGTCGCGATCGACCCCAGCACGGGACATCCTTGGCAGTTGAGCACATGGTACACCTTCAAGTTCGTCGTCGATCCGCTGGGCAACGACACGGACGCGCTCTTTGGTAAGGTGTGGCAGAGCGGCTCCGGTGAGCCGGGGGGCTGGACGATCCAGGAGATTCAGTCCGGCAGCCAGTGGCGAGCCCCGGGCGTTCCGGCGCTCTACGCGGGAGCGAACAACAACTACTACGCCACGGCCGATTTCAAGCCCATCACCGATACCCACATGGGCGCGGCCGGAACCATGGTCTGGACATTCACTCCCTACCTGTTTTCTCATGTCGATTCCACGCGCTGGCAGTCGGAGGGGGGCGCGTGGGCGCTTGCCGGCCCCCAGTCCCCGGGGCTCGGCGCGCTCGACCAGACGAGCTCCGCGACCGGCGCGAACAAGCGCGCCATCTTCCCGCTGCCCGCGTCGGCTCCCCCTGCCATGATGATCGAGGCCGAGGTCACGCCGGCAATGAGCCTGTCCGACTCCTCGATGGTGGGCGTCGGCCTGGATACCGACTCAAGCGGCAACGGCTACGAGCTGGCCTTCGTAAACGACGGCGGTCAGCTTGGGGTCGAGCTGCGCGAGGACCAGACGGTCGTATGGGGGCCCTCCAATACCGACTCCCGGGGCTACACGCTTCAGACCAACACCGCCTACGGCATGCAGCTCGTGGTCCTGCAACAGGCCGACGGCTCCGATACCCTCCTTGCCGACGTTTGGCAGTGGTACGAGGACGGCGGTCAGCATCTCGGCGGGAGGCCCGGCTACTGGAACATGTTTGCCTCCGGCCTCACCCTCGCCGCCGGCTCGCCGTCGCTGGACGGAGGGTCCGGCGGCACGGCCACGGCCGACTTCGCCAACATCTCCGTCACGGCCGGCGTCACGCCGGCCCTTCCCCTCCTCAATATGCTGGGCGCCGGTGCCGGCGAGGTCGTGAACAGCACCATCACCGGCGGCAACATGTTTTTCCAGGGCGGCCCGTGGACGATCACGTCCAACACGTGCTACGGCGCCATGGCCGGGACCTACGCCGACGGCACCTTCGAGCTCCGTAGCGGCCATGAACGGAACATCTCGGACAACAACGTGAGCCAGAAAGACCCGTACGGCAAAACCGTCCGGCTGCTCGGCGTGGGCAATAGCGAAACGTGGACGTCCAACGACGTCCTGGCCGGCAACACGGTGACGGCCGGCCCGGCCAGCGGCACGGTGACGAGCAGCCCGGGCGTGGGCGTCTATCCCTGGGAGTGGGGGTGGGACACCAACAGCGAAGCCTATGGCGACACGAACCAGCCGGAATTCATCATCTTCGAGGGGTACGACATTGCTTACGAGGGGTGCTCTTATTCTGTTTCCAGCGACGGCCGCGAGCTGAAGATCCCCTACACGCAGGCAACTGACCCGTCGGCGGGCGATACCGTGTCGATCCTGTCCGGCCCGGACGCCGGCCAGTGGTTCCAGATCGCCCAGGTCATGCAATCGCCAAGCTCGCCGACCGGCGACCTCTCGTACACGTTCCTCATGGACGCGCCCTTGCCGCTGACGTCTGGGAGCGGCTACGCGATCTCGATCGCCGATGGGATTGTGAACGATCGGATCGGCGGCGCAGGACCTGGTCAAGGCAACACGATCGATCTCGCAGGAAGTACGTCGACCCTCTTCGCTCTGGGCTCATGCCAGTTCGGCACGCAGGTGATCGGCAACCACTTCACCGGCGACACCTTCGCCGCGGGCTCGGGCGGCGCGGGGTTCCTGCCAACCACGTACTCGCCGTTCACCAACCCCAACAACGGCGGCGAGACCAGCATACCCGGGAATTGGACGCACTACCCGGCCTTCGGCGTCCAGATCGACGACAACACGTTCACCGACCTTGGTTCGATGCCCCTGCACTTCGACCAGACTTTGGCGGTCCCGGGCGTCAACGTGAGCCACGACCAGTACACCCGCCCCAACGCCGGCCGGCTCTACTTCAGCGGCCAGATCGAGAACAATGTGTTCATCTATTCCAACCCGCCAACGACCGGCAACGTGACGGCCTTCGGGGTGGGAACGGCCTACGGAGAGGAGGGCGACTCGTACGAGCTTTCCCTGACCGCGCTCAACAACACCACGGTCGTGCCCGCGAGCTTCGGCTATTCCGTCCAGATGGAGGAGGAGGCCGGAACGATCAACGGCACCCAGATCACGTCCCCGCAGTACAGCAACTTGAACGCCTCGCCGCTGCCGGGCGTCGTCAACCTCGCTCCTTATTACAACCAGGTCGGCCTGACGCCCGACAACGCCACGGCCTACGGCAACCTCGACGGCGGCGGTTACAGCTACTCCGCGACCGCCCTGAGCGGCACCGGTTCCATCAGCTATGACGGTCAGACGTTCCTGCTGGGTCCCCAGCAGGGAATCGAGGGCCAGCACAATGTCGTCCAGGCCACGGGCCAGACCATCTCAGTACCATCCGGGAACTACACGTCGATCTGGCTGCTAGGCGCCGCGGTTCAGGGAGCGCACAGCGGGCAGTTCACGATCAACTACACGGGCGGGAGCGACCCCTGGACCTTGACCTTCAGCGATTGGGCCAGCCCCGGCTCCGGAGACACGATCGTCGCGAAAATGCCCTACCGCAACGACGCGACGAACAACGGGGAGGATGGGACGACTGTGTATCTTTACCTATACGTGCTTCCGATACTCCAGGGCGAGACGGTGACGAGCGTCGTGCTGCCGGACGTCCCCGACATCAAGATCCTGGCGATGGACATGTACGGTCCGCAGCAGCAACTGTCTCTGCCCTTCAACACGGTTGGTCTGACGAGCGACGACAACACGAACCTGGGCAACCTCGACGGCGGCGGTTTCAGCTACTCGCTCAACGACCTCGGAGGCGGAGACCTCACCTGGCAGAACACCACCTTCAAGCTGGGCCCGGCGGGCCAGGACGGTGCCGTTTCGGGCGGCCAGGGAATAACGGTTTACCCCCCGTCCAGCTCCCCGCCCGGCGCGGTCGCGACATCCCTCATGGTGCTGGCGACCGCCGTCCAAGGGGTGCAGTTCGACAGCTTTGTGGTTCACTACACCGACACGACCCAGGAGTCCTTCTATCAATACTTCAGCGACTGGGCGACATACACCGTGGAGACAAACCAGTCGATCGTCGCCACGATGACCTACCGCAACGCCACCGTCTCAGGCGGAAACGGGCGGGACACGCGGACGATGTATCTCTATGGGTACAGTTTCCCGATTGCGGCGGGCGAACAGGTCTTCAGCATCACGCTGCCGACCAACCCGGACATCAAGGTCTTCGCCATGAACCTGGTCTATGGGACGACTCAGGGCAGCCCCGCGCGCAGCGCCGGCCTGACCGGGCCGGCCAGCAACACCGGAACGACCCTGGGCAACATGGACCCCAACAGCGGCAGTTTCTCAGTCCAGGCGCTCGGAGGATCGACGATCGCCTCGGGGTCGTCGACGTTCAACCCGGGCTCCGACGGCGGCAACAACGTCGGCCAGGCGAACGCGCAAACTATCATTCTGCCTCAAGGGAACTACACCACGCTCCGATTCCTGTCCGCGGCCGCCGAGACCGTGGGGACGGGGACTAACTTCATGCACGACACCGACGGCCCCCCGAACCAAGTGACACAGCTTTTGAGCACGTGGTTTACGGACATTTCCGAGCAGACGGAGTCAGTCGTAAAGCGCATGGGCTATTACAGCCGGGGCGGCTACCGGTGCTACCGGAACTAGGCCTGCCTGTACGGTTACAACCCGACGCTCGACCCGATCAAAACGGTCCAGAGGGTCACGCCTCCCCAGAAAAGCGACATCAAATATTGGCGATAGATGTGAGCTAATGCCCGCTGAACATCGATCGGCGGGTCGGTCCAACTCAGGGGCCGGGATCAACCCGCCTCAAGCAGCTCCGCCGCGAAGGCGCGCAACGCCCGACTCCGCCTCGGGGGACCGAAACGAAATCGGGCGTGGGGGGCAGACAGGCGCGAGTTGGCTTCTGGGGGGCGAACCCGGCCGTGAGCATCCTCACTCAGCGGCCGCCGCCGAAGAGTGCCCGGAAGAAGCCACCGCGGCGGGGGGCCGATTCGGCGTACATCTCGACCGGGGCGACCCGGCGATCACCCTCGTATTCCCTCACGGAACGGAACGGTCCACGCGCCGAGGCGAACCGGCGGTCGGGATTGGGGTTGGCCATGTCGAGGGCCCGGACATTGGCCTCGGTCACGTACGGATTGTGACCCTGCCATTGCGACTGGACGACCTGAAGCACGTTCAACGGCGCGAAGAGCGCCTCGCCGCCCACCGAGACCCAATCGGCCGCGGCGGGATTGGTCTCATCGACCCTGCCGTCGAGCCCATAAACGATGTTGTACTCGTAGTAGATCACCCGGTCCTTGTCGTCGGCGCCGGCGAGCATGGAGCCGGAGTTGGTGTGCAGCTCGAGCTTGATGTTCACGGCCCGCTCACCGCGGTGCGGAATGGCCTTGTACTCGGCAATGTACTTGTAGATGCCCTGGTTCCAGACCTCGTTGATCGTGCCGCGAGGCGGAAACGCCCGCATGTTTCCCAGGAGGGCCTTCCTTTCGCCGCGGATGTGGGTCTCAAGCATGGCATGAACCCGAGGGGCTTTCCAGTCGCACTCATCGGGGCCTGGTCGCGGGGGACCAGGAGGGATATCGGTGGCATAGTCACCGATCCGGTGGTTGTAGTGATTCTCGCCCAGCTCGGCCCAGAGCGCCTTCAGCTCATCCTTTGTCAGGTTGGTCCCCGGCGCGGGGATCGGCTCATTGAGCAGAATCGATGCAACCGCTCCGCCCAGGCAGTGACCGGGCCAGCGGGTGATCTCGTTGTTTTGCATCGTGCTCGCTTCCCACCACCGCGCCTGGGTGCCGAAGATCTGGTCGTACTTGAGCAGGGGAGCGGGGGTCTGGAAGATCGTGATCTCGCCCCCTTTCTCCTTGTTGGGACCAGTCCAGGTCAGGTCGTCGGAGAGGTTGGGGAACCAGGTGGCGTCGTCACCCGCTGGTGGAATGGACTCCAGCAGGCCGTTCGGTCCTGCCAGCACGATGTCCTGACCAGGGGGAATGTAGCTGCCCGGTTGGCGGATCAACTGATCATCGCCCCGGATCATGGAATAGTCGGTATCGACCCTGCCGTTTCCTCCCGCCCAGGGTTCATGGATCGAGTCAGTCTTCGTCGGCCAGTAATAGAAGTTCCAGGGCTTCTTCGTCGCTTCGGCAACCTGAATGAAGCGCGTTTCGACCCTGTGTGGCTTGTCTGCACCGACAACCCGAAAGGTATACCATCCCTGCTGGTCGAACCCGATGTCCTGACCACTCTTTCGTTCCCTCTGGTTCGGACCGCTGGGCCCCCTGATCTCGGTAACCGTGCCTGACGTCGTACTGATCGTCAGCTCGCCGCCGAACCTCGTGGGGATGTAGACGCCGTAGGAGTGGTCACCGGAATTCTGCTCCAGCGAGCCTCCCAGGGGGATCGTTGTGACCCGGTCGCCAGCCTGCGCGCCGGAATTCGCTGCACATACAGCGATGAGCGACGCGATGACCGTACCGCCGAGCCGGATGCCAATACGCATGCTGCCTCCCAATACCGGTGTTGAGTTACACCCGCCGATTTCTTACGGCTTCCAAACCCTTCAAGGAACACCCGTGTTCCTTACACCACGTGGAAACCATCATCCTATTGAACCGGCGCTGTTTCCTCAAATACCCAACCATGGTTCGGCATCAAAGCGGGTGTGGGTGAATAGCAATTGGTAAAGCGAAGGCCCCCAGACTCTTGAATTTCGTCAAAGCCCCTAGAGTCCCCCAAGGTTGTCTTTGCTCGATTTTTTCAAGTTCTGTAAACGGGCGCAAGCGTGATGCCGATAACCACCAATGGCCACCCCTGGGGTGGAGAGCGAGAGTCGGCCAAGATGACCGGCCTCTGGCTTCCGCCACCGAACCTAGGCCTGCGAGATTTGCCCCTCTGTGGTAGAGGGACATGATTCACTGGCCGATCTCGCTGGGGTCGGCTTGGTGAACGACGACAGGGACGGTGGTGTTGGCGATCGGACGCTATCCAGTATCGGCCGTGCCGAACCATCAGGGGATTGTCAGCTTAACCGACTCGATCGAGACGTCGACCGACAACCTCACTCTTCACAGAGGACATCGCGATGACCAGTGCGGTTCTTGTTATTGCTCTGAGTCTGCCAGGACAAAGTCTCCAGGCTTATCCTGCAGCCCAAGCTCCGGCCAAGGTCGCCCCGGCTCCTCAGGCGCCGGCCAAGGCTTACCCGGCTCCCCAGGCTCCTTCGAAGATTGCCCCGGCCCCCCAGGCTCCTTCGAAGATTGCCC
>JBMFUH010000388.1:0-6471 GCA_049966735.1 Isosphaeraceae bacterium | reverse complement strand
GGACCAGGATGCCATGTCGTTGGCGAAGGCGTCTTGCATTCCGGAGAACGAGCGCTATACTGGAAACGTCTTTGGTACGCGGATGCCCGGGACGAGCGTTCGGGGTGTCGCGTGTTGGTGGATCGAAAATCGCGGGAGTAGCTCAGGGGTAGAGCACCACGTTGCCAACGTGGTTGTCGTGGGTTCAAATCCCATCTCCCGCTCTGTTGAACTGGCATCTGGGTTGGCCGTTTTCGCTGTAGCGCTGGTAGCGTGATGTCGGATCAAGCCGTCCCAGCCTGTTGAGATCCGAGGAACGCCCCAGATGAGTAGCGGCGACGAGCACGACGCGTCGGTTTTCGTGACCGAAGAGCTCGAGCAAGAGCAACGTGCGGACGGGCAGGAAGCCGAGGCCAAGCGCAAGCTGGAAATCGACGTCCAGATCAGCGATGTTGGTCCGTGCAGGAAGCACCTGAAGGTCACAGTCCCCCGTTCCGAGATCGAGCACCAGTTTGGCGAGTCGCTGGGGAGCTTCCAGCGCGACGCCCATGTGCCGGGCTTTCGTCCCGGTCACGCTCCCCGGCAACTGGTGGAGAAGCGGTATCGCAAGGAAGTGGCCGGGCAGGTGAAGTCGGCCCTCTTGATGGCGTCGCTGGAGCAGATCGACGCCAATTACAATCTCAATCCGATCACCCAGCCCAAGCTCGACCTCGAGGCGATCAAGCTGCCCGACGAGGGGCCGATGATTTTCGAGATGGACGTCGAGGTCCGGCCCGAGTTCCAGGTGGGCGAGTATCGCGGGTTGAAGGTGAAGCGGCCGGTGAAGACGATCCGCGAGCGGGATGTGGAAGCCCAGTACCAGCAGGTCCTGGAACGCCACGCCCAGATCGTGCCCAAGCTGGAAGGGGCAGCCCGGATCGGCGATTACCTGACCGCGGACCTCATCTTCTTCAGGCCTGACCATAGCCCGCTCGGCGAGCTCAAGGAGGTCACATTCCGGCTTCAGCAGGAGCTGCGGATCCAGGACGGTCACATTCCGGACATCGGATCGGCCCTGGAAGGCATCAACATCGGCGAGTCGCGTGAGGTCCAGGCCCGGCTGGGGACCGCCGTGGGCGACCCCGCTCTGCGCGGACAGCTCGTCCCCGTGAAGGTTCAGGTTCACGACCTGAAGCAACTGCGCTTGCCCGAGGTCAACCAGGAGTTTCTGGCGTCCCTCGGCTTCGACAGCATCCATGACCTGCGTGAGGCGGTTCGTGACCAACTCGGCCGCCGCTATGAGGCGCAGCAGAAGCAGGCCGTCCGCCGGCAGATCCTCGACGCGCTCATCGCCGCGACCCCGTTCGACCTGCCCAGCGATCTGGTCAAGCGGCAGGAGAAGAGCACGCTCGACCGCATGGTCATGGAGTTGCGCAACGAGGGCTTCTCGGACAACGACATCAAGGCGCGGGAGGCGGAGGTCCGCGCCAACGCCCACGAGACGACCCTCCGCTCGCTCAAGGAGTTCTTCGTCTTGGCCCGGATCGCCGAGGCGGAAGGGATCACGGTCGAGGACGAAGATCTGGAGATGGAACTGGAGGCCCTCGCCGAGCGCAGGGGCGAGAGCGTGCGGCGGGTTCGCGCCCGGGCCGAGAAGGAAGGGCTGGCCGACGCGCTGGCGACCCAGATCCTCGAGCGCAAGGCCCTCGACCGAATCCTCAAATCGGTCGAGATCGAGGACATTCCCCTCGACGAGCCCGAGCCGGTCGTCGAAACCCTGGACCAGTCCGCAACCCCGGCCGTGGCGGAAGAACCGGCCGAGGAGTGAGGAAGAGTCTCGAATCGCGCGCAGCCGGGAGAAGTCTGTAATAGTCGCTAGTCGCTAGTCGCTAGTTGCTAGTCGCTAGTTAGCAGCTCACTGACAACTGGCAACTGACAACTCTGAGGCCCGTTCCATGCCGTTCGATCATCCTCTGGCTGACCCCCAGATTCAGCGCTATCGGGATTATGCCCGCCAGCGGCAGATGACCCTGGGCGACCTGCTCCTTGAGAATCGCATCATCTTTCTCGAGGGGGTCATCAACGACGCCGCGGCCAACCTCGCGGTGATGAAGTTCTTGTATCTGCAGTACGAGAACCGCACTCAGGGCATCAGCTTCTACATCAACAGTCCGGGGGGGAGCGTCAGCAGCACGCTCGCCATTTACGACACCATGCAGTTCATTGAGTGCCCCGTGGCCACCTACTGCATTGGCCTGGCGGCCTCGGGAGCCGCAGTCCTCCTGGCGGGGGGCACGAAAGGACGTCGGATTTCCCTGCCTCACTCCAAGATCATGATTCACCAGCCCTACGGGCAAGTGGGCGGGCAGGTGTCGGACATCGAGATTCAGGCCGAGGAGATCGTCAAGAGCCGGCAGGTGATTAACGAGATCCTGGCCCGTCACACCGGCCAACCGGTCGAGCGGATCGCGCGCGACACCGAGCGCGACCGCTACCTGACCGCCATGCAGGCGAAGGAATACGGCATCGTCGACGAGGTCGTGGGCAAGATTCCCGGCGGCGAAAAGGTGGTGGGCCCGTCGGTGACGACCGTATCGCCTCAGCAGCCCCCCTCGACGGAGGTCAGGTAGTCGGCTCCGACCAACGGCCCCCAAAGGCTGGCGTCTTTACTTGAAGGGCTCTCACCCATGCCACTGGTTCCGATCGTCATTGAAAAAAGCGGCCGCGAAGAACGGGCGATGGATATCTACTCCCGCCTGCTCCAGGACCGCATCATCATCCTGGGGACCTCGATCGACGACACAGTCGCCAACCTGGTCGTCGCCCAGATGCTTGTGCTGGCGCACCAGGACGCCAAGGCTGATATTCATCTATACATTAATAGTCCCGGAGGGAGTGTGACCTCGGGCCTGGCCATTTACGACACCATGCAATGGGTTCCTTGCGACGTCGCCACCTACTGCATCGGCCAGTGTGCCAGCATGGGCTCATTGCTGCTGGCCGCGGGGGCGAAAGGCAAGCGAAACGCCTTGCCGCACGGGCGCATCATGATCCACCAGCCGTTGGCCGGGATGGAAGGGACGGCGACGGATATCCTGATCCATGCGGAAGAGTTCATCCGCATGAAGAAGCAGCTCAACCAGATTTACCAGCGGCACACCGGGCAGACGTTGGAGCGGCTCCAGGAAGATACCGATCGCGATCGGTTCATGGGTCCGGAAGAGGCGCGCGACTATGGGCTGATTGATAACGTCGTCGACCGCGCCCCGCCGTTCCCGGCCAATCCCGATCGGATCTGAGCGGGAGGGTGAATCAACCGCCTCGCGTCAGCTCCTCCAGAATCGGTTCGTTGGCTTCGGGAAACCGCAACGCGGCAAGTTCGCCCGCGCGGACCCAGCGACAGCCCGAGCCGGCGGCCGGCTCGGTTGCCGGATCAACGAGCACGCAATCGTAGAAGTGAAGGCGGACGTGGCCGTGCGGATAGTGGTGCTCGATCACCCGCCGCAGCCGCCCGGCCACCACGGCCAGCCCCGTCTCCTCCAGGCATTCCCGGACGGTGGTCTGGTCGGGCGATTCGCCGGGCTCGCACTTGCCGCCGGGAAACTCCCAGTAACCAGCGTAGACCGTTCCCTCGGGCCGCAAGCGGACCAGGTACGCTTCGCCCCGGCGGACGAGGCCGATGCCCACGCAGGTGGGTCGTGAGGTTTCACTCTGCTGGCTCATTGCCGGCATGGGCCCGACAGGGGAAAATCATCCGAGTTTGCCAGCCCTGATCGCCTCTACGGCCGTCCGACTGATTGAGCCCATTGCATTGTAGCCGCAATCGACATGGAGGATCTCGCCGGTGATCCCGCTGGAGAGGTCCGAGAGCATGAACATCCCCGCTGATCCGACCTCTTCGCGGTCGATGTTGCGCTTCAAGGGGGCGACGGCGACATAGAGTCCGGCCAGCTCGTCGAAATCCACCACGCCCTGGGAGGCCAGAGTCTTGACCGGTCCGGCGGAGAGGGCATTGACGCGGATCTTCTTGGGGCCCAGGTCGAATGCCAGGTACTTCACCGAGGCATCGAGAGCGGCCTTGCACACGCCCATCAGGTTATACCCCGGCACCACACGCTCGCCGCCCAGGTAGGTCAAGGTCAGGATCGAGCCCCCCTGTGGCATGACCTTGGCGGCATGGTGCGCCACGGTGACCAGCGAGTAGACGCTGATGTCCATCGCGATCTTGAACCCCTCACGGCCGCAGTCCACGTACGCGCATTTCAGGTCCTTGACCGGGGCGAAGGCGATCGAGTGGAGCACGAAATCGAGGCTGCCCAACGTCTCCCCGGCCTGCTCGAAGACCCGGGTCACGTCGTCGTCTTTCTGGACGTCGCAGGGGACGATCAGCTTGGCGCCGATTGGCTCGGCGAGTTTCCGCACGCGCCGCTCCATCTTCTCGCCGGGCAGATGTGTGAAGCCGAGGTCGGCCCCTTCGGCAAGCAACTTCTCGGTGATCGACCAGGCGATGCTGAAGTCGTTGGCCACGCCCAGCACCAGTCCCTTCTTTCCCGTGAACAATCCCATCACTTGGTCCTTGAGTCCTGAGAGCGATTTTCGGGTCGATGGCTCACCGTAGGGGCCCGCCGTGCGGACCCCAGACGCGGCACTTGGTCCGCACGGCGGGTCCTACGATACCGAAGTCCTTAAGCCCTGAGTCGTTAACTACCAGCGTCACTTGGGTATGATAGCAGGGGCAGATCCAGTAGTCCCCATGTTTTTGAGAGCCCCTGGCGTCCTCGAGTCCTGCCCTCATTCAGTCGTCGGGTATGATACCAGAATTCGGGAAGCCGCGAGACTCCCAAGCTCGAAGAGATGAAGCTTTGAACGTCGACTCGAACGACAACCGAATGACTCAAGGATTCATTACATTATGACTATCTGGATGAAGCGGCAGTATCGCTTCAAGCTGTCGTGCGAGAACCTGACCTGGATCGCGGTGGTTCTGGGGGTGATCCTCCGGATCTGGGAATACCTGGAATTCCGCGCGCTCTACATGGACGAGTCGTCGCTGCTGAAAAACCTGGTCGGCAAGTCGATCTTCGACTTTCACGGAGTGCTGGAACAGGACCAGATGGCCCCGCCGGGCTTCCTGGTCATCGAGCGACTCATGGTCCGGCTGCCACTGGAAGTCAGCGCGGCGGGTCGGCTGGTTCCGCTCGTCTGCGGAGTGGCCTCGGTCTTCCTCATGCGCCTCGTGGCCCGACGCTACCTGGACCGCCGTGCCGTGCCGATCGCGGTGGCGCTCCTCGCGCTGGGCGACCACCTGCTCTACTACTCGGCGGAGATCAAGCAATACTCCTGCGACCTGGCGTTGGCCCTGGCCGCGCTGGCTCTGGCGGCGCCGCAACCGCCGACTGAGTCCAAGACCGACTGGCGCTGGGACGAGCTTTGGGCAGATCGCCCGGCAGCACCAAAGCTCCCGGCCGAGTTAATCCGGCGGCGAGTCCGGGCACTCTTCCTCTTCGGCCTCGTCGCCCCCTGGTTCTCGTTTCCGGTGGTGTTCGTGCTGGCGGGGGTGGGGTTGCACCTGCTGTTCATTGAAGTGGCGCGAAGGGGCTGGAGAAAAGCGGCGATCGTCGCGGGCATGGGGCTGGCCTGGCTGGCGAGCTTCGGCGGCTGCTTCCTGCTCTCACGATCGATCCTGAGCAAGCGCGACTTCATCTGGGTCTGGTGGAACTTCGCGTTCTTGCCCATCCCTCCGCGATCGTGGGCCGATGTCACGCACCTGGGTGAAACGCTGGCGAATGTGTTCATCAATCCGGGAAGCCTGCTCTCGCCCCTGTCATACCTCTGGACGGCGCTCGTGGCATCGCTTCTGGCATTGGTTGGCTGCGTCTCGCTGGGCCGGCGCTGGCCTGGCGGGCTCTTCCTGGTGATCAGCCCGCTCTTGTGCGCGCTGGCGGCCTCGGGACTGCATCAATATCCGTTTCATGGCCGGCTGCTGCTTTACCTGGTGCCCACGTTCCTCCTGCTGCCCGCCGAGGGCATGGCTGCGCTGGGCCGGTGCACGGGCTGGCCGGTGACGCTGGTCCTGGCCGGGTTCTTTCTCTACGGCCAGGCGGGCGAGATCGTCTGGCACAAGGCCATCCAGGCCCGCGCCCGTCCCTTCGACACTCACGGCGATCTCAAGAACGACCTGCTCGACGATCTGGATATGCAGCGGTACTGGAAGCAGATGAGGCTGCAAAGAGCGATTCCGCCGACTTCGGCAGAGAAGACATCGCCGTGAGCACCCGGCCGGGATTCCTTGTAGGGTCCGCCGTGCGGACCGATCAGCAGCCGATGCCCACGGTCCGCACAGCGGACCCTACAGGTCTGAGTGGCTGGGGTGGAGCGCGGCGACACCGCGGAACGACTGCTGTGAGGCCGGGGCATTCTGCCCCGGCCACCCCGCCGCAATGGCCGATGGCGATGGAATGTGGCTGGCCCCTCCGGGCCTCATCCATTGATTCCCGTAGCGCACGACCTGAT
>JBMFUH010000387.1:0-6473 GCA_049966735.1 Isosphaeraceae bacterium | reverse complement strand
TTATACGTAAATCGAGGGCTCTTCGTTGGGGCCTATTTGAATAATCCGGGTTAGCGCCCTTTACTATCGCTCAGCGCTCCGAGAATCTCAACGGTTCCTGGCAGATTGCCACGCTCTTCCGGACAATGTACGACACAGCGTGGGGCTTTCCCCCACATCAACTGTCCCCCCAGATCCCGACATCGCTGGCGTTTTATTTCTGGTATCGTCCATTAGTGTCAGTGGCATGTCTCGTCCAGCAAGGAAACGCGACGACCAGATGTGAGCTGCCTCGCTGGCTCGTGAAGGCCAGGGGCAAAGAATTCGCTCTCGTCTGGAGCGACGCAAGGTGGCAAATCGAGATAAAAAAAGCTGGGCTCAAACGGAATTCCGCCATACCTGGGAAGGACTCATTTCTGACATCGTCGCTGATGCCTGCCGCATGGGGCGTCGGATTACGAAAGCGAGATGCCGCCTCCTGGGCGGCACCGCCCTTCAGATCGTGGCAAGTCCCGTTTCGCTGAACTCAACACTGGAAGCGAGAGTGTTCCACATGCTTGAAGAGCCCGCGAAGCCCCGCTTCTCCGTCAGACGCCGGGGTATTCTGGTTGTCGATGATTCGTCCACCGTTCGTGAGCTGTTGCGCAAGCATCTCCAGCTTCAAGGCTTTCGAGTGTGGACGGGAGGCAGCGGCAAGGAGGCTCTCTTTCTCTGTGACGCGCATGGCAGCGAGATCGGACTCATTCTGCTCAGCCATCCGACGCCGGCCATGGACAGTCTGGAAGCCTGGGAGCAACTTCGTGACCTCGAGCCGGAAGTGCCCGTCTGCTTCCTGACGGCGGAACTCGAAGAGCAGGCGAAGCATGACCTCCGGCGACGGGGCGCGCATCATGTCTTCTCCAAGCCGGTGCGCACGGAAGAGATCACATGTATTGTCAGAAAGCTGCTGGTTCAAGGAATCAGTCAGGAGAAGGGAACCTGAGAACGGAGTCGAGCCACGTCGGCGAGACTCGCCGCTCCACAGGGAACGATGATCCGGAATGGCCGCGACGGCCAGGAGGACGCAGGTGTTGAATCTCTCAACAAACACGTGGTTTTCGCGCCGAGATTGGAATCGGCACGGTTCGGAGCAGGCCTCTGGGTTCCACCGCCCGTCGAGGATTGAACGACCCGAGGAGGCGCCCGTGGAGCAACCGTCCGGGAGAGATCCACTGGGCTTCCAGAGCGATCCCGACAGCATGTTCGCCGTTCTCGCCCACGAGCTGCGCACTCCCCTGGCCGCGATCCGCAGCGCTCTGCAATTGCTGCACATGGCATCGGGACATGCCGACACGCGGCTATTCGTCGAAAGGGTTATTGATAGGCAATTCAGACATATGAGCCAGATGATCGACGATCTCATGGACCTGGCCATGACGCGCAAGGGGAAGCTGACACTTCGCAGGCAAATGATGAACCTGTCCGACGTGGTCCAGTCTTCCCTCGACACCATCCGCCCCATGGTCAGCGAGCGGGATCATCAACTCGAGGTCACCCTGCCGCCGACACCGCTCACCTTCCTCGCCGATCCGACGAGACTCGAGCAGATCTTGACGAACTTGCTTGCCAATGCGGTCAAGTACACTCCACCCGGCGGACGCATCTGGCTGGCGGCCGAGCGGCGAGATGGCCAGATTGTCTTGCGGGTTCGTGATTCCGGCATCGGGATCGACCCGGAGGCGCTGCCGCGCGTCTTCGAGCCGTTCTGGCGGGAATCGCGCGAATGCTATGACGGCAGGGGCGGCCTGGGAATCGGCCTGGCTTTGGTCCGTTATTTCGTCGAACTGCACGGCGGCACCATCTCCGCTTCCAGCGATGGTGCGGGGAAAGGAACCGAATTCGTCGTCCGGCTGGACGCGGAACAACACTCTTGAGCGGCGAAGCAGGCGCCTGGCCGCGAATTCAGACGCGATCGGCGACGATCTGTCGCGTCTGGATGAACTCGCGAATCAAGGGTACGAGCGTTTCCGCTTCGTCCTCCAGCAGGTAGTGCCCCGCGCGGTCGAAGCGGTGCACCTCAGCGCGCGGGAAGCGGCGAATCCACTCATCCAGGAACGGCTTGTCAAAGACGAAGTCGCGCAGGCCCCAGGCGATCAAGATGGGAACCGATGCAAGAAGTTGCAACCTGCTCTCGACCCAGGAAACCAGCTCGTAACATCGGTCGCCCGGGCGGAGCGGGATGTCCTGAACGAAGCGGTGGATGGCGATCCGGTGCTCCCAGGAATCGTAGGGCGCGGTGTACGCGTCGCGCACCGCGCGCGGGAGCCGCTTCCTGGTGCAACCGATCAGGGCCGTGCCGCGGACGAATGCGTTGAGTCCCCGGACGAGCCAGGCGCCGAGCGGCGTGTCGCGACAGATCCAGAGCGCCCAGGGGAACGACTTGGCCCTGGGCATGTGGAAGGCGGCCGTGTTCATCACCACCAGCCGGCTGATCCGCTCGGGATGACGCGCGGCGTAGGCCAGGCCGATCATGCCCCCCCAGTCGTGCACGACGAGGGTGATGTGGCGATCGATGCCGAGATGGTCGAGCAACGCCTCGAGGTCGTCGACCCGGCTCGACAGAGTGTAGGTGTACCGGGAGTCATCGGGCTTGTCCGAGAGCCCGCAGCCGATCTGGTCGGGAACGATGGTTCGACACGTTGGCGAGAGCGCCTCGACCAGCCGACGGAAATGAAACGACCACGTGGGGTTGCCGTGCACCATCACCACCGGCTCGCCCTGGCCCTCGTCCAGGTAATGCAGTTTCAGCCCGTTGCGGTCCCAGTCCCGCCCGGGATGAGTGGCGAGGAAGGCGTCGAACTCGGGGTTGGTTTTGCGGAGAGATTCGGCCATCGGTTCACCACTGCACGCCCAGCATCAGGCAGTTGAGCCCGCTGCCGATGCCCAGGAAGGCCACGTGATCCCCCGGGTTCAAAACCTCGCGATCCTCGGCCAACGCCGCAGTCAAGGGGAGCGAGACCGTGCCGATATTGCCCAGGTAAGGGAACGTGGAGAAATCCTTCTCCGGCGCGATGCCCAGCGACCGCAGGATGGTGTCGCGGTGCGATGCGCCAACCTGGTGGCAGATGACCCGGTCGATCCGCTCCCTCACCCAGCCCAGTCTGCGGAGGAAGGCCTGCCAGGTCCGGATGCCCAGCTCGACGCCGTGGGTCAGCACGGCCGCGGAGTCGGTCGACGTGAACTGGAGAAACTGATGAGAGGTTAGCGGCTTCAATGCCTCGATGCCCCAGCGGCAGAGACCGTGAAACTGGGATGCGTTCTGGATCACCCCTCCCAGAAGCTTCCGCCGCGTCTGCCGCGAGAACGAACCGTCCGTGAGCAGCACGGCGACGGCGCCCGAACCACCAGTCAGCGTGGCCAGCGACAGCTTGAAGAAATCCATGCTCGGGTCCTGGCACATCCGCTCGATCATGATGTCGTTGATCTCGCGGGCCGTCTCGCTGGCGACCACCAGCCCCGCGCGGATTTGCCCCAGCTCGATCCGGTTGGCGATCTCGACGATTCCGTTGAGCACGCCCAGGCACGCATTGCTGATGTCGTAAACCGCGGCCTCGGGACTGATCCCCAGCTCCGACGCCACGCGGCACGCCGTGGCCGGCTCGAAGTGCTCGCGGCAGACGCCGCCGTAAATCAAGGCCTCCACCTGAGCGGGCCGGACGTCGACTGCCTCCAGGGCGCGGCGGGCCGCCAGCACGGCACCGTCGGAAAGCCGGTAGCCTTCTTCCCACCAGCGCCGCTCGACAATTCCCGTCAATGCCTCGAGCTGGCCGGGGCTCAGATGAAGCGCGTCATAAACCGGCGCGAGCCGCGCTTCAAGCTCGATCGACGACACCACCACCGGCGCGATCTCGTAGCCCAACGACTCGAGGAAGACCTTCGAATACCGCATGGAGCCAGTTCAGCCTCCGCAGCCTCACCCGGTGGGTGCGCCGGTACCTCACCGATCGACCAGCCGGAGTGTAAATTCGTTCAGTTGATAGATGACTTTCCCGTCGACCATCAGGTGGCCATCAGCCTTGAGCGACCGGCGCTTCTCGTCGCGGCCGGTGATGACTGCCTGGGCCGTGACCTCGCGGCAGGAGGGGATGATCTGCCCACGGTAGACCCAGCGATGAGGCTCGGCCAGGCCCGGCGAATCAAACGTCGCGGGCCCGCCCGCACCCCAGCGCGTTTCTGCAACGACTTTAAGGAGTTGGAGAACGGATTCCAACCCCAATGATCCCGGCCAGACCGGATCGCCCAGGAAGTGGGCCTTGAAGAACCAGGCATCCGGATCGACCCGTGACGCCCCCTCGATCACCCCCAGCCCTTGCGGACCGCCGTCCGGCACGAACGCCGAAACCCGCTCGAGCATCCGCCAGCGGCCGTCGGGAAACGGAGCGCGATCGGGAATCGTAAACGACCGCGCCACGGACTGCTCCGACGAATTCAAGCGATACGGCACCGCCTCGCGAATGCCCACCTGCTCGGCCAGGGCATCGGGATGGAAGAAGCCGAAGTAGGTCGTGCCGTCAAAGACCACGGTCGCTCCACGATGGACCGCGAAGTCATAGTGCTGGATGATCATCCCCGCCGACTTCGTGATCCGGGTCGCCCGCACCCGGGTGCTGAGCGTTCCCGAATGGCGATCGACCGCTTCATATTGCCGCGCGGCGCCGCCCAGGTTGCGGAACTTGAGCGGTTCCTCGCTGGCCAGGGCCGAGCCCATGTACGCGGCCACCCAACCGCACGATTGCAAGGCTGCCTCGAGCAGCACCGCATAAGGAACGCGGTCCTGGCGATCGGCCTCGAAATACCAGGCGTCCGGCGGGATGTCGTACTCGGCCCGGGCCGATGTGCCTTCGAGCATCCTCCACGGCTCGCCCTCCACGCTCCTCACCCGATCCAGAAACTGATACGGCGGCGCGGGCAACCGGGCGATGAACCGGCCGTCGTCGAACGGACGGTACTTCGCGCCGAAACCATCGGAAGGCTTGCCGGTCGCGAATGCGAGGATGCGGCTCTTGTCGTGGAAGACGTCCCTGGCGGACGGACGGGAAGGCTTCCAGAGCTGCTCCAGCCGCTCGCGGCTCGTCCCGGCCAGCCGCAAGGCCATGTCGGTGATCTCGACGATCGGCCTGCCGTCGGCGTACATGAGGGCGTCGGCGATCGCGTAAGGCTCGGGAGAGTAGCCCAGCTCCTTGACCGACACCTCGTACGTGACCTTCCGCGTCGACTCGATGACCTGGCCGCGGCAACGCAGGCGGTTGGCCACCCCTGGCAACGGCTCGAACACGACCTCGCGGCGCTCGCCCACCCACCCCATCCGCATCAGGAAGATGCGCAGCGTGTGCAGGCAACACTCGTACATGAGCGTCCCGGGCATCACCCGATCGTCCACGAAGTGGCAGACCATGAACCAGTCGTCCGGGTGAATGTCGGCCTCCGCGCGAATCTGGCCCAGGCCGAACCGGCCGCCCTGTGGATCGAGCGTCTCGACGCGATGAACCAGCGTCATCCTGCCGCCGGGCAACGGGAGCGGATCATTCAGCTCGAGCCCGGCGAATGCGTTTCCGAAAGCGGCGGCCAGGTCGCCCCGGCGGAGGGCGTCCACCTGGCGATCGTCCAGCGCCATGGCCGGGATCGGCACAAGCTCGGTCCAGTCGGGCGGTTTGATTCCCGGGCGCGAGCGGGCGTCGAGCGGGCGAGGGACGATGCCCTTGCCCGCCGCCAGCTCCTCCGCCGAGAAGAACCCCGCGCAGCCGTCGCGCATCGTGAGCAGTGGTTCTCCATCCACCGTTCCGTCGAACTCGAAGCGGAAGAGGTGCGTGTCCCCCTGGCGGAAGAACCGGGTGATCTTGATGTCGTAGCGGATCACCGCACCGGCGGTTGGCAGGGCACGCTGGAAGGTGACGGTGGCGTCGAGCAGCCGGTAAACGGCCAGCCCCTTCGTGATGAAGTCGATGCCCAGGTAACCAGAGAGAAAGAGGTCGGCCTGTCCCGATTCGATGGCGATGCAAGGTGGAATGCGCCCGGCGTCGAGATACCAGGCCCCCTCCAGGATGTCGTGCTCCGTCACGACCCGGCCGGACGAGAGCGACCGCGGCTGCCCCTCGATCCTCACGATCCGATCCACCAGCATCAGCGGCTCATCCGGCAGCCGGACCCGCGTGGGGTGGCTGTCGATTTCCGCATACTCCGACCCCAGCACCGCGCCGATCGAGCCTATGGCGAATTCCAGGCACTTGTCGCGATCCAAGCGCATGGGCACGGATTCGTTCGGCTCTGGCATCGCGCCTGTAGGGTCCGCTGTGCGGACCGTGGGCAACGCCTGGGGATCGGTCCGCACGGCGGGCCCTACAACGACCGGGGACAACGCCTGGGGATCGGTCCGCACGGCGGGCCCTACAACGACCGGGGACAACGCCTGGGGATCGGTCCGCACGGCGGGCCCTACAACGACCGGGGACAACGCC
>JBMFUH010000386.1:0-6487 GCA_049966735.1 Isosphaeraceae bacterium | reverse complement strand
TTCTCATGTCGCGCGGCGGTCCTTTGAAGTGTGCGGTCGCATTGATGGGCAGTCTCGTGGTCGGGCTTTTGTGCCCGCTTACCTTTGCCGGAGAAGACCCGCGCATCGCCCTGCGGTTTCTCCAGGGATTGCGCGACCACGGATTTCACGACCTGGCGATTCAGTATCTCGATCAGCTTCGCGCCGATCCGGGTTTGCCCAAGGACTTGAAGGACGTGCTGGAGTATCAGGAAGGGCGAACGCAGATTGACCAGGCGTCCAGGACGGGCGATCTGGTGCGCCGCCGCGATCTGCTCGAACAGGCCCGCGGCAAGCTCGACGGCTTCGTCAAGACGCATCCCAACCATCCGCTGGCACGCGAGGCCCTGGTGCAGGTGGGGCGGGCGCTTTTCGAGCGTGGGCACCTCGCGCTGCTGCTGGCCGAGGACACCGCGGACGAAGCCCAGAAGACCGCGCATCAGGCCGAGGCCCGTTCCTCGTTTGTCCGGGCCCGGGATGCGTTTGCTCACGCGGTGGAAGAGCTCAACCGGTTGTACAAGCGTTACGCGGGCTTTCTGCCCAAAGGGGATCCGCGGATCGAGCAGCGGGACAAGCTCCTGGTGCAACTTCTGGAGGCCATGCTCCAGCAGGGGATGGCCGAGTACGAGGTGGCCGAGACCTATCCCGCTGGTTCCGCGGCGCGGACCAGCCATCTCGACGACGCCCTCAAGCAGTTCGACGTGCTCTACAAGGACTACCGGACCCAGATGGCTGGCCTCACCGCCCAGATGTGGCAGGCGAAGTGCTACGAGGAGCAGGGCAAGATCGGCGAGGCGATCGGCCTTTACAAGTCCCTGCTCGAGCAGCCCGCCCCTCAGCTTCGTGCTCTGCGGCGGATGGTGGGCTACTTCGAGATCGTCGCCCATGCCAAGCGCAAGGAGTACGCCCTGGCCGCCGATCAGGCCGCGCGCTGGCTCGAAAAGTACAATCACCGCGAGGAACGGCTGTCTCAGGAAGGCATGGGGGTCTTGCTCGAGCTGGCCAAGAACATCGACGCCCAGATGCCCCAGATCACCGACAGGAATGACCGGCAATTGGCGACACGCCGAATCATCGAGGCGGTCTCCCAGGTGGTTCGCTACACGTCGCCTTACAAGACTGAGGCGCTGGCCCTGCTCAAGAAGTACAAGCCGACCGTCGCGGTGAAGCCCGCGGAGCTGGCCCGGCTCAACTTCAACGACGCCATGACCCAGGCCGACGAGGCCGTCGACTCGCGCGACTGGGAACACGCCATCGCGCTCTTGCGCGCGGCCATCGGCAAGGCCGACGTCCGCCGCGACATCGACAAGATCAACCTGGCTCGCTACAAACTATCGTTCTGCTATTACATGAATAAGCAATATTACGAATCCCATGTTCTCGCCGAGCACCTGGCCCGCCGCTATCCTGGGGCGGAACTTGCTCCCAAGGCCACCGAGATCGGCATGCAGTCGCTGGCCGAGGCTTACAACACGTACGGAGATTTCGATCGCGCCTCGGATCTGGAGCGGCTGATCGACCTGGCCAAGTACACGGCGGCCACCTGGCCCGAGCGCGAGCAAGGCGATGACGCCCGCTTGAATCTGGGGCAGATCGACCAGGGGCGCGGGCTGTACGATGAGGCCATCGCCGAGTTCTCGGCCGTGCGCGATCGGTCGCCCAGGAAGATCGAGGCCCAAACTCGGCTGGGCGCGGCCCACTGGGCCAAGAGCCGCGTGCTGGACCGCCGGGGCGACAAGAGCCAGGCCACGGCCGAAGCTCAGAAGGCCATCGACATCCTCACCAAGACGCTCCAGGCCCGCAAGGACGCCGGCGCTGGACCTACCGATCCGGGGTTGCTGGGTAACGCGGCCGACCTCGCCGTGGCCCAGACCGAAACGGGCAAGCCCACGGCGGCCCTGGCCCTGCTCGAGCCGATCATCAAAGCCCAGACTATCCAGAAAGGTGTCCCCTTTATACGGTTGATGGAGGCGAACCTGCTGGCCCAGATCAACGCGGGCCAGGTCGTGCCGGCCATCGCGTCGATGAAGGCCCTCGAGCAAGCGGGCACGTCCACCGGGCGCGCGCAGCTTTACTTCAAGCTGGGCAAGCTGCTCGAGAAGGAACTGGAGCGGCTCAAGGAGACGGAGAACGCCACGGCGCTCAAGCAGATGCAAGACGCCTACCGCTCGTTCCTCATGGCCCTCACCGAGAGCAAGGCCGGGCAGAGCTACGAATCACTCGAGTGGGCCGGCGAAAGCCTGTTGACCCTGGGCGCGGGGGCCGAGGCCGAGAAGGTGCTGAAGCGGGTTCTGGACGCAGCCATCAACAACCCCGAGTTCCTCAGACAAGCGGGGGCCGACGTACGGATCCTCAGAACCAAGCTGAAGATCGCTGCCACGCTGCGGAGCCAGGGACCAGACGACGAGAAGAAGTTTGACGAGGCCGTCTCGCTGGTCGACGAGCTTCTCTCGCGGTATAAACGCTACGTGGAGCCCCGAATCGAGAAGGGCATGCTCCTGGAAGCCCAGGCCGAGGCCGGCAAGGGCAAATGGTCCGAGGCGATCCATCACTGGGAAGACCTGGCGCAGAAGCTCTCGCGCCCACCCCGCTCCACGGCCTATTTCGACGCCTGGTATCACGCGGCCTACGGCCTGTACAAGCAGAAACAAACCACCAAGGCCCGGCAAATCCTTGGCGGTGTCATGCGCCTCAACCCCGCCCTCGGGAGCCCGGAAATGAAGGCCAAGTACCGGAAGTTGATGGAACGGCTGAAATAGTGGGCGATTGTCAGTTGCCGGTTGTCAGTTGCCAGCCGGCGAGGGAGAGGGTTGTTTGCCATCTGGCATCTGGGATTTGCCATCTGGGATCTGCCATCGGTTGACTCTGAATACGAAGAGGGTATATGAACATGTCAATTCAACGATTACAACGACACACGCTGGTTTCCCGGTCCGGGGGCTGCGGGGCGGCGCTGGCGCTGGTGTTCGCGGCAGGCCTGGCCTGGGCGGACGATGTCGTCCTGATCGCGGGCTCGACGGTCAAGCAGGCGATCGGCGGCCGGGTTCGCGGCGCCGTCGAGTCGGAGTCCCCCAGCGGGGTCGTCGTCAGCCTGGGCGCCAGCTCGGTATCCGTGCCGATCGATCAGATCGCGTCGATTCGTTATGACGGTCAAACCGCGACGCTTCAACTTGCCGAGACCCGACTGGCTGCCGGCCAGCTTGCGGAGGCAGCCGGCTATTTCAAGCAAGCCGCTGGCGAGTCGACCGACAAGCCGTTCGTCCTGCAAAAGGCTCTTTACGGCGAGGCCGCCGCACTTGCCGATCTGGCCCTCATTGAGCCGACGCGGCAGAAAGAGGCCCGAGACAAGCTAAGCCGGTTCGTGCAGAGTTATCCGGGCAGCCGGCACATCATCCCCGCCCGCGAGGCCCTGATTCGCATTCAGATCGCCAGCGGAGATTTCCCGGGCGCCGAGACGACCCTCACTGGGCTGGCCAAGCTCCCCCAGGCGAAAGACCGCGCGGCGGTGCTGCGGGCCAAGGTCCTGGCGAAGCAAGGCCGCCACGATGAGGCGATCTCCGAGCTCGATCGCCTGCTCGCCGCATTGCCCGATCGCTCGACAGCCCAGCGCGAGGCGAAGCTGATCAAGGCCGAGAGCCTGGTCGGGGTCAAGAAGTTCAAGGAAGCCGAGACCCTGCTAGAGCAGGTGATCCAGGCCGCCCCGCCCGAGGACGTCGCCACCCAGTCCGCGGCCTACAACGCGCTGGGCGATTGCCTGCGCGCGGCCAACCGCCCCAAGGACGCCCTGCTGGCCTATCTGCACACCGACCTTCTCTACAGCAAGGACCGCCAGGAACATCCCCGCGCGCTCTTTCAAATCGAAAAGCTCTTTCGCTCCCTCAAGCAGGACGGCAGGGCTGATGAATACGCCCAGCGGCTGCGTCAGGAATACCCGCACAGCCAGTGGACCTCCGCGAAATGATGCGCGATCGGATGAAGACATAGGGATGTGCGAAGAAATCAGGCCATTCCCGCGCACGGCTCGTCTCTACGGCTGAACGGCGATCCGCGCCGTCTGGATCTCCCCCATGCTGGAAGACTTCCGTCGATCTGGTCATTCGCCGGACGGAAACGCCGCGATTCGCGTCGTGGCCGTGAGTGGACGGGGGTTGTTCAGACCTCCGCCGGTGACAACCAGGCGCCCGGAGATGATCGCGGCCGCGGGAGCCAGCAGTTTTGCCGGCAGCTCGCCCACGACGAGCCAGCGATCCGCATGGGGATCGTACGCGAGAATGTCGCCCACGACATCCCGAGGCGGCTGGGAGCTATTGCACCGCCCGCCCACGACCAGAATCCGACCCTGGTGGATGATCGTGCTCGATTCGAAGTGGCTCCTGCCATCCGGAAAGCTCGCGATGGCGATCCATTTCCTCGCTTTAGGATCAAACCGGTGGCATGAACTCACATCAACCTGCTTCACATCGTGGCCATGATCGCCGCCCAGCGCATAGATCTTGCCGTCGAGAACGGCCGCGGCCAGATGGCCACGTGGGTCGGGCATGTCCGGTTCGCGCTGCCATTCGTTCTCGCCCTCGCTCGCGAGACTCCAGTGATCACCCGTATTCGTGTTGCGATCAGGCAGGTAGCCGCCGAAGTAGTGGAGTCGATGGTCGGCCAGCGCCAGGCCGCCCCCTGCACGCGGTTCCGGCAAGGGCGGGCCGGGCACCCAGCGATCCGCGGCGACGTCGTACTTCCACACCTCGGTGGTGGCGGCTCCGGGGTGTTTTCCCTTGAAACCGCCGGCGAACCAGATGTGGTCTCCCTCGACCACCGCGTTGAGGTGCGTGAGCCCCGCCGGCATGTCTTTCTTTCGGGCCCAGGTGTCCGTCGCCGGATCGTAGACATTGACCTGCTGGGATGCATTCAATTCATCGGTGAATCCGCCAAACACATAAAGGGACCCTTTGACGATGGCGGCGGGAGCCTCAACGCGTGCAAATGGGGACGGCGCGGCCTGCGTCCACTCAAGAGCTGGCCCGGTCGAGGATCCATCGGCCCTGGAGGGGGAAATCGGCTCCCCGGCCCTGACCGCCAAGGAAAGGTTCAGCGCGAGAATGACGAGTGACAAGCGATGGGGGTGAAGCATTGGATGATCGGCTCCCTTGGGCAGAGTTCCAGGCGTTGGTGTCGTCGCCGCGATTGTAACCATCGGCGTGGTTGAGAAGAAACGTTTTCCGAGCGAGACTCTCCTCGCGCGACTCCACCGTTGACATCAGGCACGCTCAACATAGACTCTTATCTGCGGTTCATCACGCCCGCGCTCCTGGATCTCGCGGGCGAATACTCCCGACCGGTCCGCGACGGCTACTGTCGCGGCCGCCGTCGCCTGTCTCACAAGCCTGGCTGAAGGAGATGCGAAGTGAACACAGAAAACCGCTTAGTTACTTATATTTTTCCATTGTTGAATGCAATGATCCTTTTGGTCGCGGCGGCCACGGCAGGCGAGGCTCAAGCGCCCGGCCGGTCCGTTGCACCCCCACGGGACGCCGCCGGCGCGGCAGGCGATACGGCGGCGGCCGACGTCTCGGCCGATACGCTGCGCCACGCGGTGAAGGGCCGGTTCTTGATCGGCGCGGCCGTCATGTCCCGGCAGCTTGACAACCCGAAGCTGGCGGACCTGGTGGCGGAACAGTTCAACTGCCTCACGGGCGAGAACGAATTCAAGCCCGTGAGTCTCCAGCCCCGGCCGGGCAAGTTCAACTTCGCCGCGGCGGACAAGATTGTCGCCTTCGCCCGTCGCCATCGCATGAAGGTGGTCGGGCACACGCTCTGCTGGCACAGTCAGGCGCCCACATGGCTCTTCCGGGGCGAGGACCGCAAGCCGCTGCCGCGCGAGGAGGCGCTGCGGAATCTGAAGACGCACATCGACACGGTCGTGGGACACTTCAAGGGGAAGGTGATCGGCTGGGACGTGGTCAACGAGGCGCTCAGCGATTCGAGGAACGCGTACCTCCGCGAGACACCGGCCCGGCGGGCGATCGGCGACGACTACATCGTCAAAGCGTTCGAGTTCGCGCATGCGGCCGATCCCGACGCCGAACTGTACTACAACGAGTACGGTAACGAAGCTCTGCCGAAGCGCGAGAAGACGATTCGCCTGATCCGCGAGCTGAAGGCCAAAGGCGTGCGCCTTGACGCGGTCGGGATCCAGTCCCACTTGTCGCTGGAGAGGTCCGATGCGCCGGACCGGCTGGACGAGGCGATTGCAGCCTATGCCGCCCTGGGCGTGAAGGTCGTGATCAGCGAGCTGGATGTGGACGTCTTGCCGAGGCGCGTCCGAGGCACTGACGTCGCCGCTCGCGAGCGGCGCGGGGCCGACCCCTCCAGGCGAGAGATCCCGGCGGAAGTGGCCGAGGCACAGGCCCGCTTTTACCGCAGGATCTTCGAGGTCGTCCTCAAGCATCCAGGGGTGGTGACACGCGTCACGTTC
>JBMFUH010000385.1:0-6497 GCA_049966735.1 Isosphaeraceae bacterium | reverse complement strand
CTCCCGGTGCCTGTTTCTTGAGAAGGACGTGCCCATGAAGCGTGCAGTAACTCCGTTTCTCTTGCTTGTTGGTTTGGCTCTGCTGGCGATGATCGCGCGGCCTGGCCACGCGCCCTTGCCCGCGGGCGATACGCTCAACTCGGGCGATGTGGCCTGGATGCTGACCGCTTCGGCCCTGGTGCTCTTGATGACGCCTGGTCTTTCGTTCTTCTACGGCGGCATGGTGAGCTTCCGGAATGTCGTCTCGACGATGCTGCAAAGTGTGATCGCGCTGGGTGTGATCAGCCTGGTCTGGGTGTTCTTCGGGTTCGGTCTGGCCTTTGGCGACGACATCGGCGGACTCATCGGCAACCCTTTGTCGTTCTTCATGTTCGACAATGTGAGCGACAACACCGTGACGCTGGGAGTGGGCGAGGGGGCGCTGAAGTTGACGATTCCCCTCTTGGTCTTCTCGATGTTCCAGCTCAAGTTCGCGATCATCACTCCGGCGCTCATCACCGGCTCCTTCGCCGAGCGCGTGCGGTTCTCGGCGTACCTCCTGTTCATCGTCTTGTTCAGCGTGTTCATTTACTGTCCACTGGCGCACTGGACCTGGCATCCCCAGGGGATCTTCTTCAAATGGGGCGTGAAGGACTTTGCCGGCGGCACGGTGGTCCACATGTCGGCCGGGCTGGCGGCCCTCGCGGGCGCGCTCGTGCTGGGCAGGCGGCAGAGCCATCTGGCCAATGAGACGCATGAGCCTGCCAACGTCCCCTACGTGATGCTGGGGACCGGGATGCTCTGGTTCGGCTGGTTCGGTTTTAACGCCGGGTCGGCCGGCGCCGCCAACGGCCAGGCGGCCAGTGCCTTCGCGACGACCAACACCGCCTCCGCGTGCGCGATGCTGGGCTGGATGTTCTTCGACTGGATCCGTGGCCGCAAACCCTCGGCGATGGGCGCCTGCATCGGCGCGGTAGTCGGCCTGGTCGCGATCACGCCGGCGGCGGGATTTGTGACGGTCCGCGACAGCATCGTGATCGGCCTGGTCGCCAGCGTTATCAGCAACATGGCCGTGCACTACAAGAACAAGTCGACCCTTGACGACACGCTGGACGTCTTCCCCTGCCACGGCGTCGGGGGAATGGTCGGCATGATCTGCACGGGCATCTTCGCCAAGGATGTGGGCCTGATTCACGGCGAAACCAGGACGTTCCTCTATCATCTGCTGGCGCTTGTGATCGTGACCGTGTTTGCCTTTGTCGGATCATTGATCCTTTACAAGGTTACGGACATGCTCATCCCCTTGCGGGTGACCGAGGACCAGGAGTACGCGGGGCTGGATCGGAGCCAGCACGGAGAGTCAGCGCTGGCCGTGGACATGCTCGAAAGCAATGGCCCGCGCAACGGGACGATGAGCGAGCCTATGTTGGCCGCCCACGTCTGACCGACTGGCGAAGTTGGTGCCCTTTGAGCCGGTTGATTGCATGCGACGGCTTCCCGTTCGGCGCGGGTCTCTGACCCCGCCGACTCTGGTCCCGGCGCGCCGGGGTCGCACCGGGGTCCCGTCGCTGGGATGGCCTGCTACCCGAAAACTGGCCCAGCCGAAATGGGAGTCCTCCGGTAGACTGAGTCACGGAGGGACCCATGAGCAGCCGAAGAACCGCCCCGGAAGCCGTGCCGATCTTGTGTAAGCGCTCGCCCGAGCCCAAACAGTCCACCGGGATGATCCGCCCTACGGATTTCGTGACTGCGGATTCATACGGCGAGTAGGAGTCATCTCCGCGCGTTGGTAGCGTCTCATCGAAGTCAATGTCTCACTGCGGGATCTATAATCCCTCGCCTTCAGGCGACCACTTCCAGTCCGGGGCGATCGACTGGTCAAGGTCCAAGGCCGCGATCTCCGGAAATCTCCGTGCTGACTGAGGCATTCAGCCTTGCTCTCCTTGTTTTCCCCAGACAGTCGGGTTTTCAGCCGGCCGCGGAACCCACCGGCTTCCAGCCGGAGGTGGTTCAGTTCGGTCGGCTCAGACCGAAGCGCGCAAGCAATCCAGAGTCAGCCATGCGCCGCCCACGTTACCGACCAGGTTGCTGCTACCATCTCCCAATTGTGGTAGACGGCCGGGTATGCTGATGGCCGGAGTGCAAGGCAAGGCAATGGGGCCGATACAGCTCGCGTCTCTGAAGTCAATCAGGCTGGGCCAGCAGGTGAGCATAAACACCATCCTGTGCCGTAATGGTTCGCATGTCTTCAAACAGACTTACAACAACCAGCCGCCTCAGGTTTCGCGGCACGAGTTGCTCGTCGAATACACCGCGCACCCGGAGGCCCTCTTCCATCTTCCAGAAGGCAGGACGATCCCGGTGGCTGACGTGGTGAAGGGACGCCCCGGTCCGCTGACGGTCGTCACGCCCGCGACCCAGCGAGTGAAGCTCCGCATCCTGGATTCGAGTGGCAAGCCGGTGGCTGTCAAGCTGCATCTCCACGGAGAGGCTGGCGAATACCTCCCGCCCCTGGATCGTCATCGCATCCCGAATCCGTTCTGGTACGAAGACTGGAGCGTCGACTACATCAACGAGCAGGCGCACTACTGTACCTACATTCCCGGCGAAGCGATCGTGGATCTGCCGCTGGGACAGGTGTTCGTTGAGATCAGCAAGGGATTCGAGGTTGCCCCCATCCGCAAGCGGCTCCCGGTCGACCCGTCCACCACCGAAGTCACGTTCCGAATTGACCGTGTGCTCCCCTGGCGGGAACGCGGGTGGGTCACCGCGGACACCCATGTTCATTTCCTCTCACCGCCAAGTGCCAACCTGGAAGGGGCCGCGGAAGGAGTCAACGTGGTGAACCTTCTCGCCAGCCAGTGGGGCGAGTTGATGACGAACGTCGGGGACTTTGACGGCAAGACCACTTTCGGCTCGCGTGAGGCGGGAGGAGAGGGAGAATACCTGGTGCGGGTTGGTACGGAAAACAGGCAACATGTGCTGGGCCATATCTCGCTGCTCGGCTACAACGGCCCGATCATCGCTCCTATGACCACCGGCGGCCCCGATGAATCCGCACTCGGAGACCCTGTCGAGACCTTGCTGACCGAATGGGCGCGGCAGTGTCGCGAACAAGGGGGGATCGTGGTCTTACCGCACTTCCCCAACCCTCGTGCCGAACATGCCGCGGCCATCATCGGCGGTGATATCGACGGCGTCGAGATGACGGCCTGGAGCAGCCTCTACAATGGCATCGACCCTTATTCACTTTCCGACTGGTACCGTTACCTCAACTGCGGCTACTTCGTCGCCGCCGTTGCCGGGACGGACAAGATGCAGGCCACAACAGCCGTGGGCGCGGTGCGAACCTACGCGCATCTGCCCCGGGAGCGGTCCTTCGATCTCGAGTCATGGAAAGAGGCGATTCGCTCGGGGCACACCTTCGTTACCTATGGACCGCTCCTGGAGTTCTCCGTCGAGGGGAAGCCTTCCGGTTCGCGACTGAAGCTGAGTGCGGGCGGTGGAACCATCGATGTGGAGTGGCAGGTCGCGAGCGTCACCGTCCCCATGTCGCGCGTGGAGCTGGTGGTCAACGGCGAGATCCGCGGGAGCAAGCAGGTCAACGATCGCGAGGATCAGGGCCACTGGGCCGTAAAGGTGAACAAGAGCTCCTGGGTCGCGCTCCTGGTTCGCGGGCACTATCGCGACCGGCCAGAGATGATCGCAGCCCATTCCTCACCGGTGATGGTGGAGGTCGAGGGCACACCGTTTTTCGCTGCCGCCGATTCACTGACGATCTTGGAGCAGATCGAGGGGTCGCTGGCCTATCTCGACACAATTGGCACAAGGGCCGAGACCTCCGCGTACAAACGCATGCGGATGGTGCTCACCAGTGCGCATCGATCCCTGCACAACCGCCTGCATCAGCACGGCGTCTTTCACCATCACACGCCCATCACTGATCATCCCGAGCATCATCAGAAGAAATGACCTCGCGGCGAGCGAATCATACGGATTCCGATCGATGGGAAAGTGAGAGGTGGCATCGGCCCAGACAAAGTTGATCTCGGTCCTGATCGATGGCGTCTACACGGCAAAGGCGCCCTAGCCCCAATGCCTTGGCCGGCTCCTTCAAGCCAGAATCCCAACTACGTAGGCGAAGCGATCGGGAGACCGGTAGCAATAGCCCCAACAGTCGGCCAGAATGTTTCGATCTTCCTCCACGCACCGGTTGCGCACACCGAGGTCGATTCGTCCGAAGTGCATTCGGTCCAGTCAGACGAATGGCATTGGCTTAAGGACTGCTTCCCCGGCGAGTTGATCGGAATCCCAGGTTTTCAGCCGCCGCGAGCACCGTCCTGAGTCGCGTAACCGCTGAAGCTTGGTTGGGCTGGATCAGGAGCGAACTGGATCACCCGTGCGACAGGCTGATTCCTGTCTACGCGGGAGGATGAGACGTCAGAGCGAGGCAGCACGGCCCGAGAGGTCGAGCGCGATTCCGTTCGACCTCGGCGACGTACTCCTTCCTTTCCTTCGGCAGCATCGCCAGCAGCTACCGCTGTTCGGCTGTCAGCTTCCCCCTCAAGAGGAGTTGCGCCAGCTCGCTCGAAGGGGTCGATCCTGGCATCGCGCTCGACTTGGGCCTACGATGCAGGGGTGAGCAACGCGGAACCGAAGGAGAAATGATCCAATGAGATGCCATACGGCGATCGGTATGCTCCTTGCCAGCCTTGCTGCCTTTCCGGCTATGGCGGACGATGCACGTCCGCCCGCGAGGCCGCACCGTGTCATGGCCTTTTACTACGCCTGGTACGGCAACCCCGAGGTCAGCGGGCACTGGAAACACTGGGAAAAGGCACGTCCCGACCAGCACGAGATCGCTTCGGCCACGCACTACCCGCGCGCCGGCGCCTACGACAGCGCGGACCCCAGGATCATCGACCAGCACATGCGACAGATGGCGGAGGTCGGCATCGACGGGCCCATCCTGAGCTGGTGGGGGCCGGGGGCCCGCGACAGCGATCACATCACCAACGAGCTGCTCAAGGCCGCCAGCCGGCATGGTCGGGTGGTCTCCGCCTATTACGAGACCATCCGCGGCGCGGATCTGGTGTCGAGCGCGGCTGAGGACCTGGAATATCTGGTCTCGAAGTACGGCAGCCATCCCGCTTGGCTGAAGGTAGCCGGGCGCCCGGTGATCTTCGTCTATGGCCGCGCGCTCGGTCAGATGGGGCCACTGGAGCGCTGGCAGGAGGTCCGCAAGCGAGTCCAGAAGGCGACGGGGAGCGATCCGTTCCTGATCGGCGACCGCATTGACGCGGAATCCGCCGCCGTTTTCGATGGCATCCACACCTACAACACCGTGGGGATGCTGGCGGGCAAGTCGGTCGAGCAGATCCGGCGGCAGAACCGCGCGGCAGCCCGCCTGACGGCGGCCCTGGCCCATGCCGCGGGGAAACTCGCCTGCATGACGATCATTCCCGGCTACGATGACACCAAGATCCGTAAGCCGGGCCTGGCCTGCTCGCGGCACGACGGGGCCACCTACCAGGCCGGCTGGGAAGCGGCCCTCGCCAGCGATTGCGACTGGGTCGTGATCACGAGCTGGAATGAGTGGCATGAGGGCTCCGAGATCGAACCTTCGTACGAGCTGGGCGAGCGGGACTGGAAGGCCACTCGCCTCTGGGCTGATCGCTTCCGGGCCGGCACTCACCCCCTTTCCACGGCGCCTGTCTCCGAGGCGTGGCGGGATTACCTCTCACACTGGACCGCGGGCACGATCGGTCTCTTGGACATCGAGAGCGCGAACTCGATCGCGACCGATCTCCTGTCGTGCGGTTTGCCGTGCCGGATCGTCAGTCCGCGGGAGTTGGCGACCGGGAAAGTCACCGCCCGAGATTGTGCAATCCTGGTGTACGTCGGCGGTGAAAATGTCCATACCAGCTTCGGCCCGCGAGCGTCTCTCGAGGCGGCGCTCAAGACGTATCTCCGCGCCGGGGGCGTGCTCGTCCTGGCGAGCTGGGAGCCGTGGCCGTTCTTTCGGGACCTCGAGACCGGCGAGACAGGATGGCTGCGACATCTGGGCTTGACGCTGGGAGGTGGGTTTGAGCGACCTCCAGTCGCGGGACTGCGCTTCCAGTTCGTCGGAGCGCTGGCCGCGCTCGGCGAACGTCCATTTCCCAACACGGGCGACCTGCGGTTCCGTCCCTGTCTGAATCAAGGGGACGGCCAGACCCGGTTCGAGCCGTTGGCTTTGCTCCGTGGCCCTGATGGCCACGACTATGGCCCCGGTATCGCCATCCTGGACCGGCGTGGTCCCGATCGGGCCCGGATGGTCTACGTCTGGGAGCGAATGTGGGACGTCGTCGACCGCGATGCCTTGCTCCGATCGGTGCTCGATCAGGCCACCCGGCTCATCGAGGGGAAGCCGGGCACGGCGGCAGGCGTGGAGACCGTCGAGCTGACGGCCTACCGCTTTGATGCGGCGGAGGGGTGGTCCTTACGGGGTTGCGGCGTTCGTCAGGGGGCGAGGCTCG
>JBMFUH010000384.1:0-6501 GCA_049966735.1 Isosphaeraceae bacterium | reverse complement strand
AGTCTGAAGACCGTCGGTGGCACGCATGGTGTATCTCCCTACTGCAACGATGTGAGACTATCCTGTGTGCCGTTTTACCAATCGGCTGGGATAGGCCGCAACTCTGGCGTGGACGCGCGGCGAAAAACAAACTTCCTATCTTGTGTGTCCCCCCCCTCCCCGGCATTGCGCACCAACTGGCGAGCGCTTACAAAAAATGGCAGTTTGTGGCAGAGATCAAGCCAGGGATAGGCAGGGATGAGCAGAGTCGCTACCATCAACCCACGGACGATTCACGGGCGATTTGTTTCTTCGGAGCGGGCCGGAAGGGAAGTCTCGAGTTGCGAGTTGGGATTGGCCACGACACGCATCGACTGGTGGAAGGAAGGCCGCTGATTTTGGGCGGACTGCGGATCGACCATCCGCGCGGGCTGGCCGGGCATTCCGACGCCGATGTCGTCTGCCATGCCGTGGCGGACGCCTTGCTCGGGGCCGCCGGTCTGGGTGATATTGGAGAGCACTATCCCGACACCGACCCCAGGTGGCAGGGTCTGGACAGCACGCGGCTTCTGGCCGAGGTCGTCCAGTTGCTGCGCCGGGAGGGCTGGCAGGCATTGAATTGCGACCTGATCATCCACGCCCAGGAACCCAAGCTGGGTGCTCACAAGGCGAGCATTCGATCCAACCTGGCCGGCTTGCTCCGGCTCCCCGTCACGGCGGTGAACGTCAAGGCCAAGACCGGGGAGCATGTCGGGCCGATCGGCCGGGCCGAGGCGATCTCGTGCCACGCCGTGGTGTTGATTGAATCGAGTGGCGAGTGACGGGTGGCGAGTGGCGAGTGTGGAAAAGAACCGATGGTCTCACAAGATCAACCGCTGCCCACCAGCCACTAACCACCGGCCACTAACCACTAAAAACTAGCCACTAACAACTAGCCACTGCTATGAAGCTGCGAGTCTATAATACGCTGAGTCAGACCAAGGAGCCGTTCCAGACAGTTGCCCCCGGCAAAGTCGGAATGTATGTCTGCGGACCGACGGTCTACTCCAAGAGTCATATCGGCCACATGGTCGGCCCGGTCATCTTTGATACGATCAAGCGCTACCTTGTGTATCTCGGGTATCAGGTCAACTGGGTTGTCAACATCACCGATGTGGATGACAAGCTGATCGACCAGGCCCAGAAGGATGGTACGACGGTCAAGGACCTGGCCGAGCAGGTGACCAGGGACTATCTCGACTGCCTGGCGGCCCTGGGGGTTGACGGCATCGACCAGATGCCTCGCGCCACCGAGCACATTGGCGAGATCATCGCGATCACCCAGGGGCTGATCGACAAGGGATTTGCCTATGCGTCCGGGGGAGACGTCTACTTCGACGTGACGCGTGCCTCCGAGTACGGCAAGCTCAGCCACCGCGATCCCGACGAGCTGCTGGCGGGGGCCCGGATCGAGCCCTCGTCGCTCAAGCGCAATGCGGCCGACTTCGCCCTCTGGAAGAGTTCCAAGCCTGGCGAGCCCTCATGGGAAAGCCCGTGGGGCCCGGGCCGGCCCGGCTGGCACATCGAATGCTCGGCCATGAGCATGAAGTATCTGGGCAGGCACTTCGACATCCACGGCGGCGGACTCGACCTTGTCTTTCCTCACCACGAGAACGAGCTGGTCCAGTCGGAATGCTTCACCGGCGTTCCCTTCGCCTCGTTCTGGCTGCACAACGGGCTCTTGACCAAGGAAGGCAAGAAGATCTCCAAGTCCGACCCCGGCACGGTCGTCTTGATGAGCGACCTGCTCAAGACGCATGCCCCGGACACGTTGCGGGTGCTCCTGCTCTCGAGCCATTATCGCCGGCCGATCGATTACGGCACGAACCGGCTTGAGGAGATCGAGCGGGGGCTGCAAACGTTTCACCGAGCATTCGAGCGGTTCGAGGAGCTGACCGGACACTCCTTCTATTCTCTCGAGGCGCCAGGGCAACGGGATCATTCGCCCGACCCCGCTCTCCCCGCGGAAATCGCCGAACATCGCCAGAGGTTCCTCGATGCGATGGACGATGATTTCAACACCGGCGGAGCGCTGGGAGAACTGTTCGACATTGTCCACGCCGTGAACCGGCTCTCGGCGAGCCAGGCGCTGGGAGATCGTCAGGGATATCTGGCGGGGATGACGGTCCTCCGCGAGCTGAGCCAGCTTCTGGGGATCTTCCACAAGCCTCCCGCAAAGCCCGCGGCCGGCGGCGATGCCTTGACCAGTTCCTTGCTCGAGCTGCTTCTCGAGTTGCGTGCCCGGCTCCGCAAGGAGAAGAACTTCGCGATGGCTGATGAAGTCCGCAACCGTCTGACGTCCCTCGGGGTCGTCCTCGAAGACCGGCCCGACGGCACGCGCTGGAGGATCGAGCCGCGGCGGTAAGTCGCGGAAGGGGGCTCTCGCAAAGACGCAAAGACCGCCAAGAGGAAGGCGATGGAAGCCGGAACCACAAGAGTCGCCGGCAGAGTTTGTCCAGGGATGGAAGGAGCTTCGATACGGATGGCCGTGCGATCGTGCGAGTCCGAACCTGACTTGGAGCGTGCCACCAAGAGCCAGCAAGGTACGCCGTTTCCTTGCCCTGGCCGGGTGCTGGGAATCGATCCCGGGCTGAACGTGACGGGTTACGCCGTGGTCGAGCCGTCCGCGCGAGGACCGCGGGTCATCGAGGCCGGCGTGATCCGGCCCTCCGCGCACCACGAGGCGATGGGCCAGCGGCTCGCCTATCTGTACGAAGGCGTCGAGGAGACCCTGATCAAATACCCTCCCGAAGCCGTGGCGCTCGAACGCGTGCAAAGCCACGTGAAGCATCCGCGCACGTCGATCTTGATGGCGCACGCGCGGGGAGTGATCGTGCTGGCGGCGGCCGCGCGGGGCATTCCGGTCTACGGCTACGCCGCGTCGCGGGTGAAGAAGACCTTGACCGGCAGCGGCCGGGCACCCAAGCCACAGATCCAGCACGCGATCATGACCGAGCTACGGCTCGACCGCCTTCCCGAGCCCCACGACCTGGCCGACGCCTGCGCGCTGGCCCTCTGCCACTATTACGTCAGCCACAACACCCAGCGCCTGACGTGGCTCTGAAGGGAAAGCTCCCCCGCTTGACCCTATTTCCCTGTCCACGATACGATAACGTGCAGTGAACAGGGAAAAGCGGTGGGTTGTCGAGCTTTTCCATCCTTCGATTGACTTGGAAACAGGAGAGGTTTGCTTGAGGTTGTGTAATTCCCGAGAGGCTCTGTCTTGGAACGCGCAGCCGACGGCGGATCGTCCTGGGTGGGAACGACATTGGAAATCATGCTCAACGGCCAGCGCCGCGAGGTGCCCGAGCCGATGACTGTTGCCCAGCTTCTGGGCCATCTGGGGCTGAAGCCCGAGTACGTGGCCGTCGAGGTCAACCGCGACCTCGTGTCGCGCGGCCGGCACGCGGAGACGGCGCTCGCCTCGGGAGATTCTCTCGAAATCGTCACGCTCGTCGGCGGGGGGGCAGGTACTGACGAAGCCGCTCTGGTCCCTGCATTGCAGGTTGGCTCGCACACGATCCATAGCCGGCTCTTCGTCGGAACCGGCAAGTATGCGACGCTGGAATTGATGCGCGACTGCCTGGCGGCCAGCGGGGCCGAGGTCGTGACCGTTGCGGTTCGGCGGGAGCGGCTCATCGATCGCCAGGGGCGAAATCTGCTCGATTATCTCGATCCCAAACGATACACGATTTTGCCCAATACAGCCGGCTGCTTCTCGGCCGAAGAGGCGCTGCGGACCGCCCGGCTGGGACGCGAGCTGCTGGAGGGCCTGGACAACTCGGGCGCGGACTGGGTCAAGCTCGAGGTCCTGGCCGACACGCGAACGCTCCTGCCCGATCCCGTTGCCACGCTCGAGGCGACCCGAGTGCTGGTTGGCGAGGGCTTCCAGGTCCTTTGTTACACCAGCGACGACCCGGTGATGGCGCGCCGGCTCAAGGAGGCCGGGGCCACGTCCGTGATGCCGGCCGGCAGTCCCATCGGCAGCGGCCAGGGGGTCTTGAACCCCAGCAATATCCGGATCATCCTCGAGGATCTCAAGGCCGACGATCCTGCCTATCCCGTGATCGTGGACGCTGGCGTGGGCACGGCCAGCGACGTCTCCATCGCCATGGAACTGGGCTGCGACGGAGTTCTGCTCAACACCGGAATCGCCGGCGCGGCCGACCCCTTACGCATGGCCCGAGCCATGAGGCTGGCGGTGGAAGCCGGCTGGCTAGCCTCCGGCGCGGGCCGCATCGCGCGGAAGCTTTACGCCTCCGCCTCCAGCCCCACCCAGGGGGTGGTGGGACGAAACTGAGCATTGCCGACAGACGGTACTCCCTTCTCCTCTGGCGGACGCATGACGCAACTGGACCCGACCCCGATCCTTGGACCTGGCGGCGCGGTGGCGCGCCGGCTGCGGGGATACGAGGTCCGGGACCAGCAGCTCGAGATGGCCCGGGCGGTGGCCAGGGCCATCGAAGGCCCACATCACGCCATCGTCGAGGCAGGCACCGGCGTCGGCAAGAGCTTTGCCTACCTGGTTCCGGCGATTCTCGCCGCGGTCGAACAGAACAAGAAGGTTGTTGTCTCCACCCACACGATCGCGCTTCAGGAACAGTTGCTGCAAAAGGACATTCCGTTCCTGCGCTCGGTGATGCCGCAGGAGTTCTCGGCGGTGCTGGTGAAGGGGCGGTCAAACTACATCAGCCTGCGCCGGCTGGATGTCGCGGTGGGCCGGGCGCTGGGCACGTTCATCAAGCAAGAGGAGCTGGATCAACTCGCCCAGATCAGGCTCTGGGCCAGCACGACGGATGACGGCTCACGCTCCGATCTTGCATTCAAGCCTCTGCCCAGCGTCTGGGACGCGGTGCAAAGCGAGAACGACAATTGCCTCGGCCGGCAGTGTCCTCGCAACCAGGATTGCTTCTACTTTCAGGCGCGCCGGCGTGTCAGTTCGGCCAACCTGCTGATCGTCAACCACGCCCTGTTCATGAGCGACCTGGCCTTGCGCTCCGCGGGCTTCGGCCTCCTTCCTCCCTACCATGTCGCCATCTTCGACGAAGCTCATACTCTCGAGGCCGTCGCGGGTGAACACATGGGACTTCAGCTCTCGAACATCGGCGTCGACATCACCCTGGCCCGGCTCTACAACGATCGAAACGGCAAGGGCCTGCTGGCATGCTACGGGCTTCAGCAAGCGAAAGACCTGGTCCAGAACTGCCGCTCGGCCGCCGACGAGTTCTTCGAGCTGGTCGCACAGTGGTATTACAAGGGAGGGCCGACGTTCAACGGCCGCGTGCGCCGGTCGCTCGACCTGCCCGATTCTCTTGGCGAAGAGCTGCGCAAGCTGGCCACAGCCATTGGCGAGGGAGCGGGCAAGGTCGAGAAAGCGGAAAACCGTGTCGAGCTGACCGCGGCGCAGACCCGTTGCGCCGCGCTGGCCGAACAGATCTCGTCATGGATTCGCAAGTCGGACGACGACCAGGTCTACTGGGTCGAGCTGGAGGAGCGATCGCGTATCCGCATCCGCCTGTCCTCGGCGCCGTTGGATGTTGGCCCGACCTTGCGCAAGGAACTCTTCAGCAAGGTGCCCACTTGCATTCTCACCTCCGCGACGCTCTGCGTGGGCTCGCCGCCGAAATTCGATTTTCTCAAGACCCGGCTCGGCGTGACCGCGGCCGATACGCTCGCGCTGGGCAGCCCGTTTGATTATCCCAACCAGGTGGCCATTCATCTGCCCAGGAACCTTCCCGATCCCTCGAGCGAGCCCAAGGACTTCGAGCGCGTGGCGATTCGGGCGATCGCCCACTACCTGGAGCGCACCCAGGGCAAGGCGTTCGTGCTCTTCACGTCGTACAAGATGCTCGATGCCGCGGCCCGCGCTCTCACCCCCTGGCTGGCCGAGCGGAACATCGCCCTCTTCGCCCAGAGCGATGGTCTGCCGCGGTCGAAGATGGTCGAGGCGTTCAAGGCTGATCTGCACAGCGTGATCTTCGGCGCCGACAGCTTCTGGCAGGGGGTCGACGTCCCCGGCGAGACTCTCTCGAACGTGATCATTGTCCGCCTGCCGTTTTCCGTTCCCAGCCATCCCCTTCTGGAAGCTCGTCTGGAAGACATCCGCAATCGTGGGCGCAACCCGTTCGTGGAATATCAGGTGCCCGAAGCCGTGATCAAGCTCAAGCAAGGCTTCGGCCGCCTGATCCGGTCCAAGAGCGACCGGGGCATCGTCGTCATCCTCGACCCCCGCGTCATGACCAAGCCCTACGGACGCACCTTCCTCAGCTCGCTTCCCGACTGTCCGCGAATCGTGGAACAGCTCGACCTTCCCGGAACCGGTCCGTGACGACGTTGGCATTCCGTGTTCACATGAATCAACAGTCTTGAGCGTCAATGTTGATTTTTCAACGAGTTGGGAACCGAGGTGATGGGAGACGCACATGCCCAAGCCGTTCGACGCCACGATGCGCGAGCTGTTCGAGCTGGAGCCGGCCGCGTGGC